>JBMOIK010000034.1:0-19880 GCA_049317365.1 Rectinemataceae bacterium
AAATGGCGGAAGGTTGGATTGCCGGAGGGTGGAAAAATCATCGGGCGGGGAACACTTTGTTTCATGAAAGCATCCTCCTCATCGCTACTGCAGTATCGCTTCTGCTTCGCAATATCGCCAGCGGGGAGGGTGCGGACTTGTTTACAGCATTGTCAGCAACATTGGAACGCGGGAAGTTTCCAGTTACGACGCTTTGGTTATTTCCCGGAGGCTACGCGAGGCACTCCTTATGAGTGGCAAGCCTTCAACCCGGGGTTCGGGCGCTGCCTGTTTGAACATTCCCCTTACTGGGTCCGCATGGGACTTTCACCCGCACGCAGCTGCGCCCAGCTGGGCCCACAAAAAAAGGGACCGCCCCGAAGGACGGCCCCAGCAACCAGAAGCAAGCAGAGTCTCGGCACCTCAGTTAGTACAGAATCTTCTTCCCTGTTCCCTGCACAAGGTTGTCTTTTATGCCAAAGGAGTAAAGCTTCCCGCCCGATCCGTCGGAGGGGTTGCTCGAAACAGCCACAACCCCGGTGGGAGTGCTGACTCCGGTGATGGCCAGTGAGAATACCTTGGGCGTCCCCTCTGGGAAATCCTTTGTAGAGTCTGCCCAAATTGGGGCCCATCTGAGGCCCGGGTTGCCTGTTGTCGAGAGGGAGAGGGACATCAGGCCATACTTCCCCGAGTGGTCGCCGATCACGAAAAAGGAACCATCGGGGGAGACTTCGATGCAATTAGCCCACTGGGGGTCCACGGGATAGTTAGGGGTGCAGGCCCAGCTAAGGTTGCTGGCATTCCATGTACTTCCAGAATCGGTAGAATTTTGCGCTAAGTATGTCGAGGCTGTGAGAACGATGGTGAGGCCGTCCCGACTTATCGCCATGTTGTTCCACCAGTAGTCGATGCCAATTTTCACGGCGCTGGTAAAGACACTATCTGGCGTGACCATGGTGGTCCAGGTCACACCGTAATCGTTGGAGCGGCTAAGGCCCTGTACCTTGTATCCGGTGCCGTCGATGCGTCGGACCAGGAGGATCTTGCCATCGCCGGATCCCTTGATCCTATTCCAACGCGTGCTGTTGGCGTCCACATCCTGTACCTTGTGATCGGCGGGCCAGGTCGCGCCGAAGTCCAGGGAGACCATGCGCAGACCCGCCTCGACTAGTGCGATGAGGGGCTTACCCGAAGCCGTTTGCTTCTCTGGGGAGACGAACATGTCCTTGAAGGTCGCGGGTACGGTAGGCCACGGATCGGCCAGCGTCCAGGTAGCTCCAAAGTTCTCGGAAATCCAGACATAGGCCTTGTCCTGGAGATTGCCTTCACTATTCTTCTCGTTGCTGATTTCCAGCGCGGCCTGGTACTGGCCGGTTTTGTCCATGCCGACCGCAACACAACTATTACCCCTTCCTTGAATCTTGATGGTGGTTCCAGAGTCATTCGAGGAGTAGAAAGTTCCAGTAGAGGAGCCGGAATTACGCGCGCCAAGGATATATGTGCCGTCGTCGCTCGCTGCGACATCGGTCCAAAGGCGATTGCTCACCCTGAGGGCTGTAAGGTCAAAGTTCTTGGTGCCAGTATGCGTGCCATCGGTCACCGTTGCGGTGAGTCGGACCGGAATGTCCGCGGCAACATCAGGCTGGACCCAGGTCACTGTCCGGGACGTACCCGTCTCAGTCCCGAATTTGTAGGTGCCCGTGGGCATGGGCTTGGTTGCATCAGTTGAGGTGATGGTCCAGGTGACTGTGTTCCCTTTCGAGGTCGTGGTCGCGGGGGAAACGTAGAAATCACCGTAGATCTTCTCGGAGATTATGTTGTAGCCACCGTAGTAGACCGAGTTCACGTCGGTGTTGAAGGCGGTCTCATTGAAGGTCGGCACCGTGGCCGAGCTCGAGGTCGCCGCGGTCGAGCTGCCATAGCCGTTCTTCGCCACGATCTTGTAGGTGTAGGCAGTTCCGGCCACGGCACTCGTGTCCTTGTAGGTCGTGGTTCCCGCAGCGATGGCGGTGGCTCCAGCAAGATCCGAATACGCAGCACCACCTGAACTCTGCGTGATCGCGTAGGTCTCGGCCACTGCTACATTCGTCCAGAGGAGGGTGATGCCATCGCTCGAAGCAGTCGCGGTGAAGCTCGTCGGCGCAACAGGAGCTGACGCAAAATCAGTGACTGCCAGCGTGACGGTCTTCGCCGTCGCCATTCCCTGGTAGACAAAGAGCCGCTCCGTCCAATGCATCAGCGCTATGCTGCCCTTCTTCAGTGTTATGAGGAGTCGCGGATTGCCGATAACCACTGAGCTTGCCGAGTACACCACTGTGTCTGTAGTCGCGTCCTTGGCGGCGACAGTCAGCGTGAGGGCCGTTCCCTCGAGGCTTCCGATCACGCTGTCGATACCTGCCGAGTGCGGGAACTCGAGGGTGATGGCCGCCGAACCGGGCTTGCCGACATCGGCAAGGAGGTAGGCCAGGCTGACGCTCGCGCTGTTGGTACCACTGGCGGCAATGGTGGTAGTCGTCGTGCCGCTCGCGACCTTGGCGTCCGCGCTCGTAAGTCCTTCCACGGTTACCGTCCAGCTCCCGGCTTCGAGGCCGGTCACCGAGCAGGGCGAAGTCGTGAAGGTCTGGGCCAGCGTGCTGTAGCCTGTGCGGCTCATGACTACGCGGTACTTCGCTACGGCAGGAAAGTCGACCGTCGCCGGAGCGATGGTCCGGGATGCCGTGTCAGTCATAATTGTGAGATTCAGGCTGCCTGTGGCAGCCGACTGCACCGAGGGGCCAAATCCTGAAAAGCCGCAGCCTGCGGCCATCAATACGAGGACTAGTCCGATTGAGCTTCGGAACAGCGCGGCGGCTATGCTCTTCTTCATGGCGCGGTATCTCCTTGTGGCGAATGTGGTAGTTGAGTTGACGGAAAGCGCTGTCTCGGCGCAGTCGGGGGTCATCTGGCTTCTCATTGCGCCCCCCCCACATCGAAGGGCAGACTTCCAGAGTAGTAGGCTGTCCCGACCTTGGCCTCGAGATGCAGGCTGTGTCGGCCGTAGCCCAGGCTAGTCGCATTTACCAGGCAGGTCGCCGTCGTGGAAATTGCCGTGGAAAGATTATCGTCCAGGTACCAGGCCAGGCTATCGGCCGTAAAACTGGTCTTCACGGTCACTGGAGTGGTCTTTCCAATTATGATCGTCGCGATCGTCGTACCAGCGGAATTCTGGAAGGTCAGCGTCGTGCTGCCAGCCGTCGGTGCGGTGACAGTGACTGTCAGGCCAGGGCTCGGCAGGGGCACGACATCAATGCCGATCGTTCCGGAGAATATGCCATCGGAGGTCGTCGCCTCGAAAAGCAAGAAGTGCCTTCCATATCCGAGATTCGCGCTGTCGACGTTACAGCTCGCCGAGGTTGATAGCGAAGTGCCCGTAATTCCATCTATATACCAATTATATGAAGTAGCGGCAAATGACGCGCTGAGTGTCTGCATCTGCCCCTTCTTGAGCGTATAGCTCGTAATTGCCACGCTTCCCGGGTCGAGGAAGGACAGGCTGGCGCTTCCATCCAGCGTCGTCGGGTTGGTCACCACGACGGAGATCGAGTTGCTCCCGGTACCACCGGTACCACCGCCTCCCCCGCCCTTCACTTTGACTTTGATGGTAATGGTCTTTGGGTTCGCGTCCGCCATCGAGATAGTGCCCGCAAGTGCCAGGCTCGTATCCGTGGCAGCAGGCGTCACAAGCACTGCACCGCTGGCCGGCGCATAGGCGACAGGCCCCGTCGTCACGCGGGCAGCGGCAAAGGTCCACGCAAGGGTTGTCCCACGGTCGCCCGCAAGCGGCAGGGTAAAATCACTCGTAATTGCAGCCATCGTGTCGCCCTTCCCCGCCTTGACGAGGGCATTGGCCACGAGTTCGGGCAGGGCAGCGGCGTCCAGATCGACCTTTTCCTGGGTAGTTATCGCCGGCACCGTGATGGTGATCGGCGTTCCGGCGGTTCCGGCGCCGCCCTTCTTCTTGACTGTCGGGGTGAGCTTTGCAGTTGCCGATCCCGTAGCCGGAGGCGTCACCTGCGCTACGCCGCTGCTTCCGACCGCTACCGCCGTGCTCGGCAGTCCGCTTGAGTCGGTCACTTTCCAGCTGATCTCCGTCCCGAAGCTCCCCGTCTGGGGCAGGGTGAAATTGCCCGTAACGTTCGAAGCAGAATCCTTGCCGGAAAGGTCGAGGAAATCGCCCGACAGTCCGCTCAGCACTGCATTGACTGCCTGGGTCGTATCGGTGATCGGGTGGATAGTCACGGAAAAGGTCTTGGCAGCCCCGCCATCTGCAGATGTCGTAGCTGCGTCTCGGGCAGTCGCCGCCATCGCCGCTACCGTCAGGCTCACCATCGTATCTGCCGTCACGCTGTCGGGAATGTTCACGAAGATCTGCCCGCTTAAGGGGTCGATCTTGCTGAAATAGTCCATGGGTGTCGCCGTCCAGGAGAGGTCGAAGGCCCCGTCCTTGGACTTCACCGGCACCTTGAAGCTGGTGGACAGCGAGGCAAGGCTCGTGCCCGACAGTTCCGGGAAGGTAAAGTCCGTGCTGCTCAGGCTGTCGAGGGCTTTTTGTGCCGTTGTCCGCGTGTCGGTTTTGGGAGTCACCGGAGACGGGCAGCCTGTGCCAAGGAGCAAGGTCGCGAGCAGGGCTGCGGCGATGCGCAAGGGATGATTGAGGGACACTGATTCCTCCAGGGAATCGAGCATAAACCTCCTATTCACACTTGGCTTCCGGGAGAAAACCCTCAAATTGCTGGGTAGTTTTATACATGCTTCCATCAAACCCGAGGGTCCCTTTCGAGAATCAGGAAAGCAGGGTGATAAAAATTACCTTCGCCGATGGCAGACAGGGTGTAGCAGATCTAGACCAGCTCTCTTGGACAGCAATAATTCTCCGAACGGTCTGCCCTACCTGAATTGCTTCACGGGAACACTACTTCCGCATAACATGCAATTCGGAAGTAGACGCGCTGAAACGACGATTGCACCTTGATTGTGAGCGAAGCCACCTCCTCCTCTGCGACCGATGTTGGCATCTCGGCCAAGATCGTCTCTGAAAACTTTCTTTTCTTCGTAGACACGCTGCTTGGCCATTTCCTGGAACCCTTCACGAGGACAGTCAAACGCCCCGCTGTCATGACGCCGAAGTTTTGTTTCTTCGACACAGGCACCCCCAACATCCTTTTGCGTCGTCGGCTTTCAGAAAAGACGCCAAAGTCCGGCAAGGCCTTCGAGCATTTCCTCATACTTGAGACAATCGCCGCGGACCATCGGTGGCGGCATCGAGGTCCTGCCATGGCGGGAGTACCTTGAACCGCTTGATTCGCCCTGAGGGCCTTCCCCGGTCGAGCCGCTCCCGCGTCCGGGATGCCGTGCTCGTCGGCATGGTTTTTTTTCGCCTCCGAGCAATTCTGAAATACGCTTGCCAGCCCATCACCACAAGCAGGGGCACCTTGCCGAAATGGAGATCGCGCGACACAAGCCGCGCATCTGAGGCGAGGGCAGCCGCCGCAATCCAGATATCATTTGCTGGGATTGGCATTCCGGGTTCGCGAAGGGCCTTTTTAAGGGCGCCATAGCGCTCCGCCTCTGCCCGACCCTGGACTAAGGTTTCGACGTTCCCGCTTGAGAGAAAGTCATCGAGCAGCATGATGTTGATCTCAGCCTTGCTGCCCCGGAGAAATCCGGCCAAGAGTTCTCCGATGACTACCGAAGGCATCCCCACAGAGTCGGCGGTCTCGAGAAGCTGAAGCTGCTGCTGGTCTTCGGACATCAAAGCGGAGTAGGCATTGGTATCGAGAACAAGCCTCACGACCAGAGCTCCGGGTCGATCCTCTCAAAATCTCCTTGAGTCGCCTCGAACTCCGCCAGATCCTCGGCAGACCAGGAACCCGAAAAGCGGCTGAGGTCGCGACATCCTGCGCTCGCGCCAAGGCCAGTAGCCAGCGCAAGCAGTTCCGAGGCCACGGCACTGAGCGACCGACCCTCGAGCCGGGCCCGCTCGCGGATATGGGCCTCGACCGCTGGTGAGAGGTCCCGAACGGCAATCTGACTCATGAATCACTCCTGTGATTCACAGCAGTGTGCATTTGGCGCAGGGGAGACAAGAGCAAGGTACGGCATCCTCGATGGCGCTCCAAAATGCCGAGAGGGTGCCCGTAAGCACCCTCTCGTAAAAGCATCCATCGCCCTTATTTCTTATTGGCTATGGTAAAGGCCGCGCGGCTCCAATCAGCGTAGCCGCGCGAGAAAGCTACCATCGCCTTCTATTTCTTATTGGCTATGGTAAAGGCCGCGCGGCTCCAATCAGCGTAGCCGCGCGAGAAAGCTACCATCGCCTTCTATTTCTTATTGGCTATGGTAGCTTTGCAAGTCTTGCAGATCTTGGTTTTCTTGCCTTCGATTTCCTGCTCGTAGACGATTTTTACGCTTTCGCGTTTACAGACGGGGCAGAGGCCCCTGCCATGGGCGGCGGTGTCCTTGAGACCCTTGCCGCGGTGAGCCTTCGACATGGAATCCCCCTGCCTTACTTGGCGGCCACGGCCTTCTTGGCCTTGGCTTTCTTTTCGGCCTTGAGCTTCTCGCGCTCGGCCTTCTTGTCGTCTTCCTTGCGTTCGACGAGCTCGAGAATAACCATGTCAGCTGCATCGTGGGCGCGAGCACCGAGGCGAAGGATGCGCGTGTAGCCGCCATTCCTCTCCTTGAAGCGCGGAGCGATGTCCACGAAGAGCTTGTTGAGGATTCCCGCGTCCCAAAGCTTCCTGGCGACCATTCGACGGTTGTGGACGGAGTCCACCTTGGCGCGAGTGATCTCCTTCTCGGAAAAGCGCTGCACTTCCTTGGCCTTCGCACGGGTGGTCTCGATGCGCTCGTGCTTGAACAGCACGGTCATCATGTTCCGGATAAGGGCCTTGCGGTGCGCCGGTACCCGGTTGAGCTTGTTGAACCCGATCTTATGCTTCATCGGTCTCTTCCTTCTTCATGGACAGCTTGAGGTAGTTCCGGAGCGCCGTGTAGTCCGACATCCCGAGACCGAGATTCCACTCCTTGAGCTTGTCCTTGATCTCCTGGAGTGACTTCTTGCCGAAATTCCTTGTCTTCGCGATGTCATCCTCGGTCTTCCTGGTAAGGTCGCCGATAGTCTTGATGCTCGCATTCTTGAGGCAGTTCGAGGAGCGGACAGAGAGTTCGAGCTCTTCGACCGGGGTGTTGAGGATCTGGCGGACCCTCTCCTCGATCTCATCGCTTTCGCCGCCGTCGTCTTCCGCGCCTTCGTCGAAGTTGACAAAGATGGCGAAGTGATCCTTGGCGATCTTGGCAGCCTCAGCGAGGGCGTCCTCGGGCTTGACCGTTCCATCCGTCCAGATCTCGAGCACGAGCTTGTCGTAGTCAGAGCGCTGGCCGACACGCGTGGGCTCGACCGAGTACTTCACGCGCTTGATGGGGGAGTAGATCGCATCCATCGGAATGGTCCCGACTACTTCGACATACTTTTCGTTTACTTCCGAGGGAACATAACCGCGACCCAGGTCGATCTGGACCTCGATGTCGATACGTGCACCCGCCATGAGGTTTCCGATCTTGGCCTCTGGATTGAGGACCTCGATCGGTTTGTCCGCGCCAAAACTGGCGCCAGTGAGTTCCATCGGGCCGGAGAACTCATACAGGAAGGTGGCCTCGTCCTCGTCGTTGGGGAGCCTGAGACGGACCTGCTTGAGGTTGTTGAGAAGCTCGATGGTGTCTTCGACCAGGCCTGGGATCGTCTCGAATTCGCTCGAGACGATGTGCTGCGCCCCATCCGCATCATAGCGGACAATGCGCACCGCCGTAACGGCGTAGCCCTGGATCGAGGAGAGGAGAATGCGGCGCAGCGAATTGCCGACGGTAGTTCCGTAGCCGGGCTCGAAGGGATAGGCCAGGAACTTCCCGTAGTCCGATCCGGACTCGCTCTGTTCGTAGGTGATCCCCTTCGGCCTCTTGAAGCCTTTGAGGAGGTTCTTCCGCGCCATTTCGGCTCCTTACTTCGAGTAGAGCTCTACGACGAGCTGTTCCCTGATGTCCGCCATGTCAGTGATGTCCTGGCGGTGTGGGATGGAGGCGAAGCGCCCGCTCATCTTGTCGGGATCAACCTCGAGCCAGGGCATGACACCGGCGCGACCGACTTCCTGGAGGGCGTCCTTGACGAGGGTAAGCTTCTTGCCTGAGGCGAGCAGCTCCACCTTGTCTCCCTGCTTGAGGATGAACGAGGGCACATTGACACGCTTGCCGTTCACGGACACGTGACCGTGAAGGACCAGCTGACGGGCCTGGGCTCGCGAAACCGAGAAACGCAGCCTGAGCACGACCGTGTCGAGCCTGCGCTCGAGAAGGGCGAAGAGGTTTTCGCCAGTCTTTCCGGGCATGCGGAGCGCCTTCTCAAAGGTGTTCCTGAACTGGGTCTCCAAGAGGCCGTAGGTCCTCTTGAGACGCTGCTTCTCACGAAGCTGCACCGCGTATTCGGACTGCTTGCCCTGACGGGACTTGGGAGCCTTTCCCGGAGGAAGGGCCTTTCTGTTGATCGGGCACTTGTCACTCTTGCAGCGGTTTCCCTTGAGGAAGAGCTTCCGTTGTTCGGTGCGGCAAAGCCTGCACACTGGACCGGTATATCTAGCCATTTATGTTCACCCTTCCTGTCTCAGATACGCCGGGCCTTGCGGGGCCGGCAACCGTTGTGGGGAATCGGGGTCACGTCGTTGATCGTACGGACCTTGAGTCCGAGGGCGCCGAGCTGGCGGATAGCCGACTCGCGACCCACGCCGGGTCCCTTCACGTAGACATTTACCTCTCGGAGACCGACATTGAGCGCCTTCTGCACCGCCGTTTCCGCGATGGTCTGGGCAGCGAAGGGGGTAGATTTCTTCGCACCACGGAACCCGAGGCCTCCGGAGCTGGCCCAGGAGATCGCGTTCCCGTTCAGGTCGGTGATCGTTACGATCGTATTGTTGAAGGTCGCCTGGATATAGACGTTACCCTCGTATACGCTCTTCTTCTCTTTCTTCTTCTTGGCGACTGCCACTTCTCGCTCCTAAACCGTTACACGGCCTTCTTCTTGTTCGCGACGGTCTTGCGCTTTCCCTTGCGGGTGCGTGCGTTCGTCTTGGTGCGCTGGCCGCGGACGGGAAGGCCCCTGCGGTGCCTGAGGCCCCGGTAACAGCCTATGTCCATGAGCCGCTTGATGTTGAGGGCGATCTCGGAGCGGAGACGGCCTTCGACCTTGTAGTCGTTTTCGATGACCTTGCGGAGCTCGTTGAGCTCGTCGTTGCTCAGATCGGAAATCTTCTTGCTCGGGTCGATCTTGGTGGTTTCGCAGATCCTCCGCGCGCTCTCCCGGCCAAGGCCGTAGATGTACGTGAGGGCGATCTCGACGTGCTTGTTGGGGAGGTCAACTCCCGCTATACGTGCCATGAACTACCTCTCCCCTCAGCCCTGTTTCTGCTTGTGCTTGGGGTTTTCACACACGATACGGACTATACCGTCGCGCTTGATCACCTTGCACTTGTCACAGATCTTCTTGACGCTTGTCCTGACCTTCATGACCTTCTCCAGTGCGGCTCTGCCGCCCGACGATACAGCTCTCCAGGAAAAACCGCCGATCCTGAGGGAAAATCCTCCCTTTTTGAACGGCGCGCAACCTCCCCACGCTTGAATCGCGCAAAGGATCGCACCGGAGCGCTATTAAATACTATTCCCGCGTTTTGTTCTACAGGTTCCTCGATCGGATGTGGCCCTTCTTCACGAGACCCTCATGGTGGTGCATCTTCAGGAGGGCGTTTACCTGCGACATGGTATCGAGGTCGACGCCGACAAGGATCAGCAGGGAAGTACCTCCGAGGAGGTAGGCCAGCTGGCTCGGGAAGTCGAAGAGCTGCGTCACGAGGGTTGGAATGAGCGCGATGAAGGCAAGGTATATGGATCCAGGGAGGATGATCCGGTTGAGGATGCGGGTGAGGTGCTCTTCCATCTTCTCGCTTCTGATGCCAGGAATCGAACCGCCGTTCTCTCGGATGTTCTTGGAAATCTCCTGCGGGTTGAGGGTAACCTGGGTGTAGAAGTAGGCGAAGAAGATGATGAAGGCCACATACATGAAACTGTACCAGAAACCGTCAGGCCTGAAGGTATAGGACAGGTCCCTGAGCCACTTCCACTCCACGCCCAGACTCTGGGAGATCTGGAGGGGGAAGGTCAAAAGGCTGGAGGCGAAGATGACAGGAATGACGCCAGAGGGATTGAGTTTGAAGGGAATGTATGTGCTTCCTCCTCCGAACTGCTTCCTCCCGACGACACGCTTGGCATAGTTCACATGGATCTTTCGCTGACCCTGCTGCTCGAGTACGACCAGTGCGACGACCGCTACGAACATCGCGATGACCACTACTGCGTACACGCCGTTGACCTCGCCGCGGGCGATCAGTCTTCCGAGCTCGTAGAGGGCGTTGGGAAGTCGCGACACGATGCCGGCGAAGATCAGGAGTGAGACACCATTGCCAATGCCGCGCTTGGTGATCTGCTCGCCGATCCACACGAGGAACATGGTTCCCGTGGTGACCGTCAGCATGGCGATGATGGTGTAGGCGAAGCGGTTCTCCATCACGATGGCGTTGGGGATACGGTTGGCCCAGACTGTAACGGTGAGCGCCTGGACGAGGGAGACGGCTATGGTGCCGAGGCGCGTGTACATCTGGATCTTTTTCTTGCCGCCGTCTTCCTCGGCCATTTTCTTCATCCTGGGGAAGACGATGAGAAGGAGCTGCATGATGATCTGGGTGCTGATGTAAGGCATGACACCCATCATGAAGAGCGAGAAGTTCTTGAAGGCTCCGCCTGCGAAGAAGTCGAGGTAGTCGGTAATGTTGTTGCCGTTCCCCGCCTGCGACTCAAAATAGGCGCGAAGGGCGCTTACGTCGATGCCGGGGATCGGGAGGTAGGCACCGAGCCTGAAGACAGTGAGCCAGAACAGGGTGAAAAGGATCCTCTCGCGAAGCTCCTTTACCCTGAAAATATCGACTATGGGGTTGCTGGCCATGCTCGTCCGCCTGACCGGCTAGCTTGCGGAGGTCGCACTCGCGACCTGTCCGCCAGCGGGCGTCTCGACTGTGCCGCCGGCCTTCTCGATCTTGTCCTTCGCCTGGGCCGAAACCTTGTCGACGGACACGGTGAGTGCCTTGGTGATATCGCCCATGCCGAGGACCTTGACTGGCTGGTTGGCCTTCTTGACCAAGCCACGGGCCATGAGGCTCACGCCATCGACGGTCTCGCCCTTCTCGAACTTGGTATCGAGGTCACAGATGTTCACGACCTGCCATTCCTTGCGGAAGATGTTCGTGAAACCGCGGTGGGGGAGGCGACGGTAGAGGGGCATCTGGCCGCCCTCGAAGCCCGGGTAGGTCTTCCCGCCTGAACGGGACTGCTGTCCCTTGTTGCCCTTGCCAGCCGTTCCGCCTAGGCCCGAGCCCTGGCCGCGGCCGACGATGCGCTTTCTTTTGCGCGAGCCTTCCGGCGCGTGCAGATTGAAGTCAGACATCACTCGACCTCCTTGACTTCGACGAGGTGAGCCACGGCCCGGACCATGCCGAGGATCGCGGGACTCGCTTCCTGAACGGTGCTCGAGCCGATCTTCCGGAGGCCGAGGGAGCGCACGGTCGCACGCTTCTCGGGCTTCTGGTGGATACAGCTCTTCACGAGCGTGATTTCAATCTTCTTTGCCATCATCAGCCCCACAGATCCTTGATCGTCTTGCCGCGGTTCTTGGCCACGGTCTTGGCGTCCATCATCTTGCCGGCTGCGTTGAAAACGGCCCGCACGATATTGATGGAGCTCCGTGAACCCACGCACTTGGAGAGGACGTCGGTGACGCCGCCCGCTTCCATGATCGCGCGGACCGGTCCGCCAGCGATGATCCCGGATCCGGGACAGGCTGGCTTCATATAGATCTTGGTCGCCTTGAACTCGCCGATGACGTCGTGCGGGATGGTGCCGTTCTTCACAGGCAGCTTGATCATCGCGCGCTTGGCCCGGTCGATGCTTTTCCGGATGGCCTCGGAGACGTCCTTCGCCTTGCCGAAACCATAACCCACGTTGCCGGCGCGGTCGCCGACGACGGTGAGGGCGGAGAAGGAAAAGCTCCGGCCACCCTTCACGACCTTCGCGGTCCTGTTGAGTTTGACGAGCTTTTCGACATAGTTGTCCCGGGGACCGTCGTCCCTCCGGTTCCTGTCGTTCCTGTCATTTCTGTCGTTCACGCGGCCCCCCTAGAACTGGATCCCGGCTTTGCGGGCGCCATCGGCGATCGCTTTGACGATCCCGTGATACTTGTAGCCGTTGCGGTCGAAAACCACGGTGGCTACGTTCTTGTCCTTGAGCCGCTTCCCGATCTCCTCGCCGAGCTTTGCGGCGCCCTTGACGTTCCGCTTGACCGCCTTGAGGGATTCCTCAAGCGTCGAGGCGGAGGCCAGGGTGGAGCCCACTGTGTCGTCGATCACCTGCACATAGATGTACTTGTTGGACTTGTACACCGTCATGCGAGGCTTCTCGGGGGTGCCCTCGATGTTCTTGCGGACGTGCGTGCGGCGCTGCTCGCGCTTGCGCAGCTTGTCGTTCAGTTCTCTAACGCTCATTCATGCGCCTCACTTCACGCCGGTCTTTCCGACCTTCTTCCTGATCTTCTCGTCCTCGTACCTGATCCCCTTGCCCTTGTAGGGCTCGGGGAGGCGAAGACTCCTGACCTCGCTGGCGAACTTGCCGACAAGCGCCCGGTCATGTCCTGAGACACTGACCTTCTGATTGTTGGCTTCGACAGCGACCGTGAGACCCTCGGGGACAGCCACCGCAAAATCGGTGGAGTAACCGAGGCTCATGATGAGGAGCTTTCCCTGCAATTCGGCACGGTAGCCGACACCGTTGATCACGAGGGTCCGTTTGAAACCCTCAGACACGCCGATGACCATGTTGTTGACCAGCTGCCGGTACAGTCCGTGGAAGGACTTGGCCTGCTTGGAATCGTTTTTGCGATTCACATGGACGGCGCCGTCCTTGACGGCAATCTCGACTGTAGGATCGTAGCTCTGCTGGAGCTTTCCCTTGGGCCCTTCTACCTGTACCAGGGTCGGGGTGACATTCACCTTGACGCCCTGGGGTATCCGGACCGGCCGTATTCCGAGTCTTGACATTCTATCAACCTCTTACCAGACGGTGCAGATGAGTTCACCACCCATCTGCTTCTCGACTGCCTTGCGACCCGTCGTCACTCCACCAGAGGTGGAAACGATCAGTGTGCCGTAGCCGTTATGGACGCGAGGAAGTTCCTTGTACCCGGAGTAGACCCGCCGCCCTGGCTTCGAGACTTTCTCGACGCCATGGAGGACAGGATCATCCGCCTCATCATACTTGAGGAAGATCCGGATGACATTGCTGCCCTCCGCCTGGATCTTCTTGAAGTTCTTGATGAAGCCTTCGGTCTTCAGGATCTTCACGATCTCGAGCTTGAGCTTCGAGGTGGAGATGTCGACCTTTTCGTGGCGAGCCATGCTCGCGTTGCGGATCTTGGTCAGCATGTCCGCGATGGGATCGGTTACGCTCATCGACGGTCCTCCTACCAGCTCGACTTGGTGACCCCGGGGATCAGGCCCTCGGAAGCGTACTTCCGGAAGCAGATCCTGCAGAGGTCGAATTTGCGGATATATCCCCTGGCACGTCCGCACACCTTGCAGCGTCGTACGAGCCTTGTGGAAAACTTGGGCTTCTTCAAAGCCTTGAGAATCATCGCCTTTCGGGCCATCAGCTACCTTCCTTACTTCCTGAACGGCATGCCCATCCGGGCGAGGAGGCTTTTGGCTTCCTTGTCGGTGGACGCGGTCGTGCAGATCGCGATGTTCAGCCCCATGATCTTCTCGATCTTATCGAAGTCGATCTCCGGGAATATGATCTGCTCATTGAGACCCAACGAGTAGTTGCCGTGCCCATCGAAGGCGTTGCCGTTCACGCCGCGGAAGTCCTTGACGCGGGGCAGTGCCACGTTCATCAGTCGGTCGAGGAACTCCCACATCATCGCACCACGAAGGGTGACCTTCGCTCCGATCTCCTGACCCTCTCGGATCTTGAAGACGGCGATGGACTTGCGGGCCTTCGTCTTGATGGCTCGCTGGCCGGTGATGTGCCCCATGTCCTCGACGGCAGCGTCAAGGATCTTCTTGTTTTCCTTGGCCTCGCCGACGCCCATGGACACGGTTACCTTCACGAAGCGGGGTATCTGCATCGTCGACGAGTAGCCGAACTCCTCCTTGAGGGCGGGAGCCACGGTTTCGCGATACATGATCTTGAGGCGAGGCAGGTAGCCCTTGGGAACGGCTACGGGAGCCCCGCCAGATTTCGCGGCGGTTGCGGCCTTGGCTGCCTTTTTGGCAGCAGCCTCGGCCTTTTTCTCGGCGGCCAAAGCCGTCGGGTTCTGGTTGCTGGTTTTCGCGGTTGCCATGTTAGAGGGCCCCTCCACATTTCCTGCAGACGCGTGTCTTCTTTACGCCGTCGATCTTGTATCCGATGCGCGTCGGTCCGCACTTCGAGCACAGGATCATGACGTTGGAGAGGTCCAGCGCGGCCTCGATCTCGACGATGCCGCCGCGGTCAGTCTGCTTGCGCTTTTTCATGGCCTTCTTGACCATGTTGCAGCCAGCGACTATGACGCGGCCCTTCGTCCGGTCAATCCTGATGACCTTGCCCTTCTTGCCCCGGTCCTTCCCGGCGACGACCTGGACCTGGTCCTCCTTGCGGAGCTTCGTATTCACGTCGGTCATGCCATTCTCCTCACAGGACCTCGGGGGCGAGGGAGATGATCTTCATGTAATCCCTCTCGCGCAGCTCGCGGGCCACTGGCCCGAAGATGCGCTTCCCCTTGGGGTTCTTGTTCGCGTCGATGATCACGCAGGCGTTGTCATCGAACCTGATGTAGGTGCCGTCTGGCCTGCGGTATTCCTTGTGACAACGCACGATGACTGCCCTCTCGACGGTGCCCTTCTTGATAGCGGAGTTCGGGATGGTGGCCTTCACCGCGACGACGATGATGTCGCCGACATAGGCGTAGCGGCGATGGGTACCACCGAGCACCTTGATGCACTGCACTTCCTTGGCCCCGGAATTGTCCGCGACGTTCAGCCTGGATTCTACCTGGATCATATTCTCTTTCCTCCCAGGCTTATTTCGCGCGCTCGACGATGGTCGTAAGGCGCCAATGCTTGTCGCGGCTCACAGGCCTCGCCTCGACCACCGTTACGGTGTCGCCGGTATGCGCCTCGTTCTTCTCGTCGTGAGCCTTGATCTTCTTGGACTTGGTCACGTACTTCTTGTAGAGGGGGTGCAGCTTCCTCGTCGTGATCTCGACAACGATGGTCTTGTCCATCTTGTCGCTCTTCACGATGCCGGTAAGGCTCTGCTTGCCCTTGCTCGCGTTCTCCACCTTGGTCTCCTCGCTCATTTGGACAGGCCCTTGGTGGCGGTGACCACGCCGGGACCGCCGGTGCGCTGGTGCTCGGTGATGCGGGTCTCGAGCCTGGCGATATGCCGGCGGAGGATGCGCTTCTCGAGCGGGTTTTCCACGTGCCCGACGACCGACATGAAGCGGAGGTCGAAGTACTTCTTCCTGATTTCCTCGCGCTTGGCGAGGAGTTCGTTGAGCTTGAGCTCCTTGAATGAATTCTTCATCTCTTACTCCGTATCCGCGCGCAGGGCGAACCTGGTCTTTACCGGAAGCTTGGAACCGGCAAGCCTCATTGCCTCTTCGGCAACCTTGGCATCGACGCCGGCGAGCTCGAAAAGGACAGTCCCCGGGCGAACGACTGCCACCCAGTACTCTGGCGCGCCCTTGCCCTTGCCCATGCGGGTTTCAGCAGGCTTCTTGCTGTAGGGCTTGTCGGGGAAGACCCGGATCCACAGCTTGCCACCGCGCTTGATATAGCGGTTGAGGGCTACGCGCGCCGCCTCGATCTGACGGTTGGTGAGCCACTCGGGCTCCATGCAGATAAGGCCGTATTCGCCGAAGGCCACAGTGTTGCCCGTATGGGCGACGCCATGGATGCGTCCGCGCTGGACCTTCCTGTGTTTGACTCTCTTGGGACTCAGCATAGCCTAGCTCCTCGGAGCGCTCTCGCGCTTTTCGCCACCGCGACCATCGGTCGGGCGGGCGCCTACAGGGCGCGGGCCGCGCGGGGCGCCGCTGCCGGCGGGGCGGTCGTGATGGCCGCCACTACTGTGCGCGCCACTACTGTGCGCGCCACTACTGTGCGCGCCACTACTGTGGCGAGGGCGCTCATCACGCTCGCCGGTGGCCTCGTGCCGCGGCTTGCGCACCAGCTGGCCGGCGTCTTCGTTCTTTTCGTTGCGGTAGACCATGCCCTGGTAGATCCAGACCTTGACGCCAATCTTGCCGAAGGTCGTATGGGACTCGGCGAAACCGTAGTCAATGTCTGCGCGGAGCGTGTGCAGGGGCACGCGTCCGTCCTTGTGTTCCTCGGTGCGGCTCATGTCGGCACCGCCGAGGCGGCCTGAGACACGGACCTTGCAACCAAGTGCCCCGCCCTTCATGGCGTTGAGGACGGACATCTTGATGGCCTTTCGGAAGGATCCGCGGTTCTCGAGCTGACGGGCGACATTCATCGCCACGATCTGTGCGTTGGTATCGACCTTCTTTATTTCCTTGATCTTGATGTTGACCTTTTTGGAGGCCACTTTCTGGATCTCGGCACCGATAAGCTCGATATTGGCGCCCTTGACGCCGATGAGGACGCCGGGGCGGGCCGTGTGGATGACGATGGTCACCCTCTGGGGGTGGCGGACGATCTCGATCTCGGAGATGTCGGAACCCTTGGTTTCCGGAATCTCGTGGATCCGCCTGCGGATGGCGAAGTCCTCGTGAAGGGTCTTTGCAAAATCACGGGGTTCTACATACCAGCGGGACTTCCAGTCCTTGTTGATCCCGAGGCGAAGGCCGTAAGGATGTACTTTCTGACCCATATCAGGCCTCCACCTTTCCGATCTCGTCGATCACACAGGAGATATGACACATGCGCTTGAGCTGCATGTCGGCGCGTCCCCTGGCGCGGAACCAGACACGGCGCATCCTCGGGCCCTCATCAATCCTGAGCTCCTTGACGTAGAGCATGCCCTCGTCGAGCTTCTTGTTGCGGTCGAGGGCGTTGGCCGCTGCGGAGGCAACGACTTTCTTGATCAGGCGCGCACCCTTGTTGGGCAGGTGATCGAGCACGGCGATGGCCTCGTTGTACGGGCGCATGCGAACGAGATCTGCGACGGGGCGGATCTTGGAGGGGGAGCCGATAAGCCACTTGGCCTCGGCCCTGTAACCCAATCGCACGGGCTTTTCTTTTACTGCCATGTCCCTCGCCTCACTTCTTCTCGGCTTTTTTGTCGCTGCCGGCGTGTCCGCGGAAGACACGCGTGGGAGCGAACTCGCCGAGCTTGTGGCCGACGAGGTTTTCCGTCACATAGACCGGAACCCACGCCTTGCCGTTGTGCACCGAAATGGTCATGCCGACCATCTCGGGAAAAATAGTCGACGTGCGGGAGTACGTCTTGATCATCTTCTTGTCTCCCGACCTGTTCGACTCCGTTACTTTCTTGTACAGGCTCTTCTCGATGAAGGGCCCTTTCTTGACCGACCTCGACACTTCGGGCTCCTCCCTTATTTACGGCGCTTCACGATGAAGCGACTCGACGGCTTGTGAGCATCGCGGGTCTTGTAACCCTTGGCAGGCTGACCCCAGGGCGACACGGGCTGCTTGTAGCCCTTGCCGCGGCCCTCGCCGCCTCCGTGCGGGTGATCGACAGGGTTCATGACCGTACCGCGCACGGTCGGCCTGATGCCGAGCCAGCGCTTGCGTCCGGCCTTGCCGAAACGCTCGTTCATGTGCTCCTCGTTGCCGACCGAACCGATGGTGGCCATGCACTTCTTGAAGACCATGCGAAGCTCTCCGGAGGGGAGCTTCACGACGACGTAGTCGCCGTCCTTGCCCGCGATGAGGGCGCTGGCACCTGCCGAACGGACCATCTGCGCACCACGACCGAGCGTGAGCTCGACACAGTGGATGGTCATGCCGACCGGGATGTTCTCGAGGGGCAGGGCGTTGCCCGGCTCGATCGTGGCCGCAGGACCGGACATGAGCTTCATGCCGACCTTGAGACCCTTGCTCGCGATGATGTAACGCTTCTCGCCATCCGCGTAGTGGAGGAGGGCGATGTTCGAGGAGCGGTTCGGATCGTACTCGATCGTTGCGATCGTCGCCGGAACACCGGTCTTGTCGCGCTTCCAGTCGATCTCCCGCAGCTTCCGCTTGTGGCCGCCACCCTTATGGCGCACGGAGATGTGGCCATCGGTACCGCGTCCACCAGTGGAGGACTTTCCCTTGGTGAGGGATTTCTCGGGAAGGCTGGAGTTGTTCGTGATCTCGTTGTTGATCACCTGCACCCTATGCCTGAGCCCCGGCGTGATGGGCCTGAATGTCTTGATAGCCATAATTATCCCCTTACGCTCACGCGCCCTCGAAGACAGCGATCGTCTCACCCTTGGTCAGGGTGACGATCGCCTTCTTCCACTGGGCGGTCCGACCCTCGCGGCCACGGAGGCGCTTGGGCTTGGATGACACATTGATGATGTTGCAGGAAAGGGGGTGCACGCCGAACATGCGGCGGACAGCCTCCATGATCTGGATCTTGTCGGCGCGGGGGTCGACCTTGAAGCAGTACTTCGAGGACTCGCGCAGAATGTTGCTCTTCTCGGAGAGCACCGGCTCGATAAGGATCGAATTGTATTCCATGCTGCCCTCTCCTTACTTGTCCGCGTAGAATTCGGCGAGGGCCTTGGCCGCCGATTCAAGAACGATGACCTTGCGTCCGTAGAAGAGGTCATGGGCGCGGAGCCTGTCGAACTTGAGGAAGTGGAGCCAGTGCAGGTTGCGGCCGGCGCGCTTGACCATGACATCATCGTCCTTGAGGACGAGGACAGTCCGCTGGGGAACGCCGTCCACCGAGGTCAGCTGGCCGATCTTCGCGACCAGGTCCTTGGTCTTCCCGGACTCGACCGTGAAGTCTTCAACTACCTGCATGGTCCCATTCTGGGCCTTCAGGCTCAGGATGGTCTTCATTGCCAGGCGCTTGGCCTTTTTGGGCATCGAGTAGGAGAAGTCGCGGGGCTTGGGCCCGAAGGCCACGCCGCCACCGACAAAGATCGGGGACTTGAAATCGCCCTGGCGGGCCCGGCCGGTACCCTTCTGGGAGTAAGGCCTGCGGTTGCTGCCGTGAACCTCGCCGCGATCCTTCGTGCAGGCCGTGCCCTGGCGGGCGTTGGCAAGCTCGTTGTTGATCGCGTAGTAGATAACATCTTCGTTGAGGGGGAGGCCGAAGACGCCTTCCGCGAGCTCAATGCTCCGGAGCGCCTCACCCTTCACGGAAACGACTTTGCTTTCCATAAAGATCCTCCGCCTTAGCTGGACTTCTTGACCGCACCGCGGACGAGGACCTGGCAATCACGGGGTCCGGGGACGGCGCCGCGGATCAGGATGCAGGAACTCTCGACATCCACGCGGACGACCTTGAGGTTCTGGACGGTGACCTGCTCGCGGCCCATGCGGCCCGGCAGCTTCATGTTCTTGAAGGTCTTGTGCGGGTAGGTGCGCTGCCCCGTGGAACCAGGTTCACGATGGAACTTGGAACCGTGGCTCGCACGACCACCGTGCATGTTCCAGCGCTTCATGACGCCCTGGAATCCCTTGCCCTTCGAGATCGCGGTGCAGTCGACAAAGCGAAGCCCGCCCAGGACATCCACGCCAAGGCTGTCGCCTACGTTG
>JBMOIK010000035.1:0-19022 GCA_049317365.1 Rectinemataceae bacterium
GCGCGAACCCAGGAGGAGGGTGCAGCAGTCATGGGCCCGCGCCAGCACGAGGGGCCTCGTCCGCGCCTGTATGCCCGAAAGGCCGTTCCCGCAGAGGCCATAGCCGAGCAGAATGGCGTCGTAGGGCTCGCCACCGGGCGCCTTGGCAGTGTCCGCAGCATCGATCCGGGCCTGGAGGGCCTCGAAGAGCCTCCCCGGTTGTTCATGGAGGCCGAGTTCGAGGAACTCCGGATCAATGATGTTGGGGCTTTGCGAGATGGCAAAACTCAGTTCGCGCTGGAAGACATTGCAGGAAATGAGCCGATATCGGGCCGCTGTGGGCATGGAAAAACTCCTACGAACTTGAGTGGACGCCTTAAAAATCGCTGCGACCCATTACAATCCTGCCATAAATATGACACTGTCCGGAAGTCGGTCCCGCTCTTCCCCTCTGGCATTTCGGGATCCGAGAAACTGAAGCTGGAGACTAGCACATGAGCGAGAGACTGACCCTCGTACACGAGGGCACGAGTACCGAGATTTCTGCAGAAACGGGGGCAAGCCTCCTCGATGCCCTCATCGCGGCTGGGGAAGACCTTGTCAGTGCCACCTGCGCGGGCAAGGGCCGCTGCGGGAAATGCCGCCTTCGCGCCTCAGGCGCCCTATCCGAGCCGAGCGAACGCGAGCGGTCCCTCCTCTCGGCTGCCGAATTGGCTGGGGGCTGGCGGCTGTCCTGCATGGCCCACATCGAGGGCCCAGCCCGCATTGACCGGCCAGCTTCCACGGTGGCGAGCATCCTGGCCGAGGGGCCGGCCATCGACTTTTCGCCCGATCCCCCTGCACGCTGGCTTCGCCTTGCGCTGCCGCCGCCCACCCTTGAAGAGCAGATCTCCGATGAGGAGCGCCTTGTGGCCGCGTTGGCGGCGCTGCCCCCAGCCCTCGCTGCGCCAGCCCCGGGTGCGGGCGTTGCGGGCGCGGGCAGCGCGGCCCGCGTCACTACGGCCGCGCTCAGGGGTCTGGCAGGGGCAGCGCGGCACGACAGCGTGGAAGCCCTCGTGAGGATGGTCCCGGGAGGGGGAGCCGAGGTCCTGGCCGTAGCAGCCCTTCCCAAAGAAAGCGGTGCAGTCCGACGGTCCCTCGGCATCGGCGTCGATATCGGCACGACCACCGTCGTGTCCTACCTGATCGACCTCTCCAGCGGGGCCATCCTCGGGACCAAGTCTGGCCTGAACGACCAGCGCGTCTTTGGAGCGGATGTAATCGCCCGAATCCAGGCGACCATCGAAAGGGAGACAGGCCTCGAGGAACAGCGCCTTCGCATCGTCAGCCAGCTGACGATAATGGCCCATGCCCTCCTCGCTGAGGCCCAGGCAAAAAGTGAAGAACTCGTCTCGATGGCGATAGCCGGCAACACGACGATGCTCCACCTCTTTGCAGGAGTCCCACCAGGGGCTATCTCGACCGCACCCTTCCCGCCTGTGTTCACAGGACTCCATGTCGGCCTGGCGCCGGAGTTCGGCCTCGACCTTCCCGCTACGACCTCCGTCTTCCTCCTTCCCGGCCTCTCAGGCTACGTAGGAGCCGACATCGTCTCGGGCATCACGGCCCTCGGCATGGCCGAAGATCCGCGCTGCTCACTTCTCCTGGACATCGGCACAAACGGCGAGCTCGCGTTAGGCGATTCCGGAGGCATCCTCAGCTGCGCCACTGCCGCCGGTCCCGCCTTTGAAGGCGCGGGCATCTCGATGGGCATGGGCGGCGTCGTAGGAGCCATCGATTTCGTGTGGATCGAAGGCAGGGGGATAGCCTGCTCGACCATCGGCAACGTGAAGGCCCAGGGGCTCTGCGGCTCCGGTGTCCTGGACGCCCTTGCCTGCTTTGTCGAGCTTGGACTCATCGACAGCTCGGGCCGCATCCTCGATGCGGAGGAGGCAGCAGCCCTGGGCCCCGAGCTCGCTGCGCTGCGCCAGGAAGACGAAACAGAAGTGCGCCTCTGCATCTGTGAAGGTGTCTGGCTCAGCCAGGGCGATGTGCGACAGCTCCAGCTTGCGACCGCGGCCATTGGCGCAGGCATCGAGATCCTCATCAAGCGATCGGGCAAGAGCGTAGGCGAGGTGGAGCGCGTCTTCCTCGCGGGGGGCTTTGGCAGCTTCATGGACGTGAGGAGCGCAGTACGCGTGGGCCTCATACCGCGGGGCCTTGAAGACCGTGTCGTCGTGGCCGGCAACAGCTCGGGAGCAGGCGCCGTCGCTGCCTGCCTTTCCCGCGCACGGCTTTCGGCCTGCAACCAGGCCCGCGCCCGAAGTTCCTACATCGAACTCTCGTCCAGCCCCGAGTTCAGCGACCTCTTTGTGGAGCACCTCTTCTTCCCGGAGCCGGCATGAGCGAGTCGGCAGCCCTGTCCGACGACTTCGACCCTGTCGCCGTGCTCGGGAAGCTCGGGCATTTCTGCAGGAGCGCGGCCGTAGGAGGGTACCTCATCGACGACGAGGCTTCCGTCCTCGGCATTGCCGACAGCGAAGGCTCCCTGCGGAGTCCATCCGATGACATGGACGGGGCCTGCCCGGCCTGCCGCGCCCTCGGCAGCGAAGAGGCCCAGGCTGAATTCCGTGGCCAGCTCTACGGCGCCTACCAGGCTGAACGCTTCGGCGGCAAGTACATCCACCTCTGCGCCCACTCCCTCCTCCACCTTGTCGCCCCGGTCCTGCGGGACGGCTCCCTGCGAGCTGCCTTTGTCTGCGGCCCCCTCCTCCTGGTCGAACCTGCAGAAGTCCTCGCCGACCTCCGCGCAGCCGGCAAGCTCCCCCCCGAGCGCCAAGCCGAACTCGAGGCAGCCCTCGAAGAGCTGCCGAGGGTTACGCCGCGTCGCGCGACGAGCCTCGCCGAGCTCCTGACCGACCTCGCATCGGTTTCGGGGGGCGACTTCCCCGAGCGCCTCGGGGCTGCCCGCGAGCGCGTCGCCCAGCAGTCGCGCATCTCCGAGTACATCCAGGAACTCAAGGAGGGAGAGGACCGTCTCCCCGCCTATCCCATCGAAAAAGAGCGGGAACTCATCAACGCGATCTCGCGCTGCGACCGGACCGAATCGCAGCGGCTCCTCAACGAGCTCCTGGGGCACATCTTCTTTGCCAGCGGCCAGAACCCCGCGATAATCAGGGTGCGCGCCCTGGAGCTGGTAGTCCTGATATCCCGTGCAGCCCTCGACGGAGGTGCCGACGTCGTGCAGATCTTCGACCTCGGATTCACCTACCTGAACCAGATCCAGAAAATGCGCAGTGTTGACGACATCGCCCTCTGGCTCGCGCGGGTCATGTCGCGCTTCAGCGACCTCGTGTTCAACCTCGCCGACGTCAAGCACGCCGACGTGATGATGAAGGCCCTCCGCCACATCAACGGGAGATTCACCGAACCCATCACCCTCGACGAGGTGGCCAAGGCCGTCTCGCTGAGCCCGACCTACTTCTCCAAGATCTGGAACCAGGAGATGAAGTGCCGTTTTACGGCCTACCTCAACAAGCTCCGGGTCGAGCGCGGCAAGGTCCTCCTCAGGACGACGGAAACCCCCCTCATCGATATTGCGGGCATGCTTGGCTACGATGACCAGAGCTATTTTACGAAGGTCTTCAAGAAACTGGTCGGGCTTTCCCCGGGGCGTTTCCGCGAGTCAGCGGGCCGGGCTCCGAGGAACGAGGATTTCCGAGCCTGAGCGAGGGCTTTGGCGTGGACCTTGGCCTGAATCGCGGTTTACCGGCATTTTTGTCCAAAAGGAAGCAAGAGAATCCTAGATTTCCTGAGGGATTTGCTTAATATAGCGTTTCGGTGATTGTCTTGGGGACTGTCCCAGGAGATCATTCTAGATTTGTGTGCCCGCGCCGCCCTCGAGGCGGCCTGGCCAAAGCTGCAAAGGAGGGACGAATGTCCACACTTGAAGACATTTCTGCATTGCTCCAGAAGGGCAAGGCCAATGACGTGAAAGCCAATGTCGAAAAGGCGATCGCCGAGGGCCTGGACGCCAGGACCATCCTCGAGGAAGGCCTCATGGCTGGCATGAACATCATCGGCGGCAAGTTCAAGCGCAACGAAGTCTATGTCCCCGAAGTCCTTATCGCCGCTCGCGCCATGAACGCAGGACTCGTTCCCCTGAAGCCCCTCCTTGTTTCAGCGGGCGTAAAGGCCACGGGCATCGTCGTCCTCGGCACGGTCAAGGGCGATCTCCACGACATCGGCAAGAACCTCGTCAAGATGATGATGGAAGGCAAGGGCCTCGAGGTGCATGATATCGGCGTCGATGCCACCAGCGACAAGTTCGTGGCGGCCGCCAAGGAGTTCAATGCAGACGTTGTCGCCTGTTCTGCCCTCCTCACGACCACGATGAACGAGATGAAAAGCGTTGTCGAAGCGCTCAGGAACGCGGGCATCCGTGACAAGGTCACCATCATGGTCGGCGGCGCCCCTGTCACCGACACCTTCTGCAAGTCCATCGGCGCCGACCTCTACAGCCCCGACGCAGCGAGCGCTGCCGAAGCCGCTGTCGCTGCCTGCCAGAAAAGCGCCTAAGCAAAGACCCAGATCAGCCAAGGCCGCCCCGCGAATGTCGGGGCGGCCTTTTTATTGCCCCAGCGCAGGATCCGGGTTCGACGAGTTCAATGCCTTGTTGACGGCTTGAATTACAAGCGTTAATCTGTCGGAGGTTTGGGGACGGTTGTCAGCCGTTCCTGACCTATGCTGGATATCAGCGAGGAGGATGGCGAACATGTATGGATTTGAATTCGACATGACAACGAAGGCAGTGTTCGGTGAGGGTAGCGTAGCCAAGGTCGGCGAACTCGCTGCCAGCTTCGGCAAGAAGGCCCTGCTGGTTACCTATGACGAAGACTTCGTGAAGAAGATGGGCTTCTACCAGAAGGTGGCTGAGAGCTGCAAGGCGGCAGGGGTAACCCTCGTCTGTGCCTTCGGGGTAAAGAGCAACCCGACTGTCGAGCATGCAATCGGCGTCATCGCCCTGGCCAAGAAGGAAAAGCCCGACGTCCTCATTGCCCTTGGCGGTGGCAGCGCCATCGACGAAGCCAAGTTCGTAGGTGTCGCGGCAGGATATGCCGGCGATCCCTGGGATCTCGCCTCCGGAAAGGCCCCCATCACCGAAAGCCTCCCCCTCATCGCTGTCGTCACCATCCCGGCGACCAGCTCGGAGCTGAACGGTACCTCCGTCATGTCCTACGTAAAGATCCAGCGCAAGGACGGCTTTGTCAGCCCCCTCATGCGCCCGAAATACGCCGTCCTCGATCCCGAACTCAGCTACACGATCCCCATCAAGCAGACAGCCTACTCAGCTGCCGACATCGTCTCCCACCTCCTTGAGGCCTACCTCGGGCACGGCCTCGATTGGGCCCCCTTCCAGGACCACTACTGCCAGGCCTCGATCCGCACGATCATGGAGTGCATGGACCGCCTCTTGAAGGATCCCAAGGACAAGGAAGCCCGCGCCCAGATGATGTGGACGGCCTCCTACGCCTGGAATGGTTTCTATCCCTGCGGCCTCGGTCCCTGCGACGCGACCATCCACATCCTGGGACACTCCCTGAGCAATTTCTACGACACCCCCCACGGTGCGTCGATGTCGGTGACCATCCCGGCTACCATGCGCTACTTCCTGGGCAGCAAGACGAAGAAGCTGGCTGAAATAGCCCGTGAGGTATTCGCCGTCCACGAAGCTGAGGACCTGGCAGCAGCCAAGGCAGGCATCGCCGCCTTTGTAGCCTGGTGCAAGAAGATCGGAACCCCCACCACCCTCGCCGAGGCAGGGATCCCCGCTGACTCCATCGCCAAGATGGCACCTGATGCCCTCAAGACGGCACAGGCCTGGGGGCTGGGCGAGCTGTATACCCTGGACTCCTGCACGAAGATGTTCGAGCTCTGCAAGTAGGGGGAGTATTTTCTGTCGAGACGCCGGAAATCCCACACGGCAGGGCTTTCCGGCGTCATTCGGGAAGGGATACTTACTACCGAGTCCGGTGCATTGGATACACAAAAACGCATTTCGCCCAAGTACAGCAATGCGAAATGCGCTCTTGTGTAGCCTTGTTTCAAGACTCGGTAGTAAGGATGAATCTTACAGAGGGTTCGTGGCCATCTTCATCAGCCTGGCCAAGGCATTGAGGTTCTTGTCGTAGGTGTAGAGAAGAACATCCTCGTCCGGCAGGATCCGGGCCCATTCCATGGCAGTGGCCATGTGGATCGCATCAAGGGACCGGCATCGTGAGAGGTCCTTGCGCAGGAAAATGATCCTCTCAATCTCCTCATCGACGATCCGAAGGTTGACTTCGGAGAGGAACTCTTCCAGCTCTCTTGTCTTCCTGAGCAACCACTGCGAATCGAGTCTTTCCCGATAGCGGTCCCAGGTCCGTCGAAGGATGGTGATCGTCTCGATTTTCAGAAGGATCGAACTGACACGGACTTCGGATCCTGCCCACCATGAATCAGCTTCAGCCTTGGTCGCTTCGTCCAGCAGTATTGACAGGAGAACCGACGAGTCGAAGTACCCGATCATTCGAGGCGGTCCGACCTGGCTTCCTGATAGAGCGGCTCCCAATCAATAGAAGGACAGGGCGAGGCCTTAGCCAGCCCAGCGTCTCTCTTCGCCCGGATGATCTTCCCTGCCTGTTCCATCAAGGATAGACGCTCTTCCAGGGGGGAAGGGAGGAACTCAGCCTGAGGTAGCGAGATCTGCGCGATGATCCTGTGGTGTTCAGTCACCAGGACGCTCTCGCCTCCCTTCACAAGTTCAAGGTAGCGAGAGAGCTGATTCTTTAGATCCCGGACGCCTACGGTAGTCATAGGTCTATTATAGCCTTTGTAGCTACAAAATCCAAGCAGCCCTCATCCGCATCCGCATCCGCATCCAGCGCCAGCGCCAGCGCCACGGATAATGACGTAGGCTTCCTACTGCTCACAAAAAGCTCTATATCGTATGACAGGACGCGAATTGAACTATTATGTTGACAAGTGTAATTTTGTCTCCTAAACTCCCAACATATGTAATCCTGATGACAAACGCATCACATCACGGCGTTGTCTGCGGATACTCCGGCAGTTGGCCGGTCAAATGTAGGAGAAGGAGTTCTTATGAAGAAGCTTCTAGGACTGGTACTGATTGCCAGCCTCGCACTCGCGATGGGAACCGCGCAGGCGACGAACGTCACGGTGGGACATGTCGTATTCAACCTGCAGCACCAGTTCCACCAGGCCATCGCCAAGGAAATCGTGGATTACGGGAAGAAGATGTACGGTTCCAAGGTCATCGTCCTCGACGGACAGGGTGACAGCGACAAGATCCTCAAGGCGGTGGAAAACCTCATCGCGCAGAAGGTCAAGGCCATCTCCATCCACAGCCCTGACCAGGCCATGACCCTCGCCGCCATCAAGCTGGCCCGCGCGAAGGGCATCCCCGTCGTCACCACCCTCGTATGGCCCGCCGAGAAGATCGCACCCCACGTGCAGCCCCTGGAAACACCCAGCTCCTTCACCATGGGCATACTCGCAGCCACCAAGTGGCTGGAAGCCAATCCCGACAAGCCCTGCCGCGTCGCCATCCTCGACTTCGGCAAGTTCCCCCCGGTCGAAGTCCTCCGGACCACTCCCTTCTGGCAGGGTGTAAAATCCGTCGATCCCAACGCCGAGCTGGTCACCGAGCTCAACGGACAGGGTGACACCACCAAGTCCATGGAAATCACCCTCGACATCCTCCAGGCCAACCCCGAGGTGAACATCATCTTCGGCGCCAACGACGAGATGGCCCTCGGAGCCCTCGCTGCCTGCGAGCAGATCGGCCGCGGCAAGATGGACAACGGCGTGGCCCTCACCGAAGTCATCGCCGGCCTCGACGGAAACGTCTCCGCAATGCTCAAGATCTTCGATCCCAACTCCTCCTTCAAGATGACCCACGGGGCAGTCCGTGACGTGGCCCGCGCCGAGATGGACACCATGATCGGCATGGTCACCCGCAAGATCGATCCCAACAAATGGTCCGAAACCAAGGTCCTGAGCGTGGTAACCGATTTCTGGAGCAGTTCCGTTCCCGAGGCCCAGGTCTTCCTCCAGGACAACTTCCTCTACAAGGGCAAGCTCGCCGACGACATCGCCAAGGCGACAAAGAAGAAATAAGGCCCGGAGCATTCATGAAAGGTGGGAGGGACCTGGTCTTCTCCCACCTTTTTTTAGTGCCGGGCCAGCGACAGGCACAAAAGGTCGAGAGTGGGCGTCGGCCGGTCCGGCGTCACTCGCGACAAGCAGTCCGAGAAATTCTCCTTGAGGGGCGATGATGGCTAACTCATTCAGCGCGATCCAGATAGACAGGCAAAAACTCGTCCTGCTATCGATCCTGGCCGCGATCGTGGTGGCCATGTCCTTCCTGTCTCCGAAATTCCTCCAGCTGAGCAATTTCCAGAACATTCTCTTGCAATTGGCTCCTTTGATCATCATCGCCTCTGCAGCCAACCTCCTCATGATCACGGGCAACTTCGACCTGTCGATCGGGAGCGTCCTCGCCTTCTCTGCCATCATGCATGCCTACATGTCCAAGCTGGGGCTGCCCATAGGGCTTTCGATAGCCCTCTGCTGCATGATGGCGGTGCTCTGGGGAATCTCGAACGGGATCATGGTCGGCTACCTCAACGTCAACCCGGTCATCGCGACCATGGGGACGATGTACGCCGCCCGCGGTTTCGCCTATCTCATCGCCCGCTGGGACGGCGGAGCCAACATCTCGGCCGGGCTTCCCTCCGATTTCAGCGACTTCGGCCGCACGAACCTCTTCGGCTTCCTGCCGATCATCATCGTCTTCATGGTAGTGACAGTCGCGATCTTCGTCTTCATCGAGAAAAAGACCGTGCTCGGCCGCTTCAGCTTCGCCATCGGAGGCAACCGCAAGGCCTCTGTCCTTTCCGGCATCAAGGTGCCCCAGATGACGATCGTCCTCTACTCCCTCGTAGGACTCCTGGCCGGTTTCTGCGGAACGGTGCAGGTTTCCCGCGTGGGCTCAGGCTTTCCAAACATCGCCGAGGGCATGGAATTCGATGTCGTGGTAGCCATTGTGCTCGGCGGTACGAGCATGCTCGGAGGTTCGGGCTCCACGGCGGGCATGATAATCGGTGCCCTGATCGTCGGAACGGCCGCCAACGGACTCAACCTTCTCAAGGTGCCTTATTTCTACCAGACAATCACCAAGGGCCTGCTGCTGATTATCGCGGTCTTTGCCGATCAGACCATCAGACGGCGCGGCTAGGAGTGGAGACCATGATGGACGCAGGAAAGACCGATGTGCTGATGGGCATCAAGGGACTCCACAAGCAATTCCCGGGAACCCTCGCCCTCGACGACGTGAGCTTCGACATTCTCAGGAATACGGTCCACTGCATCGTCGGGGAAAACGGTTGTGGCAAGTCCACCATGATCAAGATCCTCACCGGAGCCCTGGAAAGAACCAAGGGGGAACTCCTCTTCGAAGGCCAGGCCTTCGAGCCCAAGACCATCAGGGAAGCCATGGCCCAGGGGGTCACTGCCCTCTACCAGGAGCTGAATGTCGTGGATGACCTGAGCGTCGCGGAGAACCTGACCCTGGGACGCGAGAAGCAGCGCTTCGGCTTCATACAGAAGGACGCCGACCTTTCGGTCCTGGTCGAAAACCTCAGGAGCCTCGACGATTCCATCAGGCTGACCGACCGCGTCGGCGACCTCAGCGTCGCGCAGCGCCAGGTCATCGAGATCACGAGGGCCATCTCCACCGACTGCAAGATGCTGGTGATGGACGAGCCCACGGCCGCCCTGAGCGAGGACGAAACCAGACGCATGTTCAAGGTGATAGGAAAACTCAAGGCCAAGGGTATCACGATTGTGTATATCTCCCACAAGCTCAGCGAGGTCTTCGAGATCGGGGACAAGGTCACCGTCCTCCGTGACGGCAAGCTCGTTGAGACCCGCGGCGTAGCCGAGATCCGGAACTCCAGCAGCTGCAACTCCGATTCCGATGCCTGCCTCGAGCTGGTCAGGATGATGCTGGGAAAGGTAGTCCTCGAGGAGTACATTCCCAGCAGCAACATCCAGGAGCTGAAGCTCCTGGAAGCCAGGAACCTGAAGACAGGCAAGTTGCGCGACGTCAGTTTCGAACTCCACAAGGGCGAGATCCTGGGCTTCTACGGCCTTGTGGGTGCGGGCAAGACCGAGATCGCGCAGGTACTCTATGGCATCGACCCCTATTCGGGCGAGATCTGCGTGAAGGGCACGTGCCTGAAGATCAGCTCCACCGCGAAGGCGCTGAAGGCGGGCATCACCATGATACCGGAGGAAAGGCGGATAGGCGGCATCTTCGGCCAGCTCTCGATCCGGGCCAACATTCCCATGATGAGGATGGAAAAGGTCCTCACAAATGGTATCATCAACCGCGGCAAGGAGAACACCCTGGCCGACGGATACATAAAGGGCATGTCCCTGGCCACGAGCGGCCGCGAGAAGAAGGTGGCCCAGCTCAGCGGGGGCAACCAGCAGAAGGTGGTCATCTCCAAGTGCCTCAACCGTGAAAGCGAGGTCCTGTTGATGGACGAGCCCACGCGGGGCGTCGATGTCGGCGCGAAGCAGGAAATCCACGACATCATCCGGAAGCTCGCCAACGAGGGCAAGGGCATCATCGTCTTTTCCTCGGAGCTCCCCGAGATCATGCAGCTCTGCGACCGGATCGTGTTGATGTACGAAGGCGAGGTGCGGACAGTGCTCCAGAACGGAAAGGACATCGACAGCGACCGGATCATGGCCCTGGTGGCCGGCGGAGAAGTGAGCGCATGAAACAGCCCAGGGATTTCAGCAAGGTCATCAGGGACCCCAAGTTCCTCATGTTCATCATCCTCGTGCTCCTGAATGTCTTCTTCGCCACCAACTCGGAGAGCTACCTCTCGGTCGAGAACATCTTCAACATGCTCAAGCAGTCGTCCATGATCATCATAGTCGCCTCGGCGGCCACCGTCCTCATGATGACCGGGAACTTCGACCTGTCGACCGGCAGCAATCTCGCCCTGAGCGGCGTGATCTACACGGTCCTGCTTTCAGCCGGAATGGCCCTCCTTCCGGCGGCCATCATCGCCATCCTCTGTGGCTCGGTCATCGGACTGGTCAATGGAGGCCTGGTTTCAAAGATGGACTTCCCGCCCTTCATCGCGACATTGGGGACGATGTACGTAGCCCGCGGCCTTGCGCTGATCCTGGCCAACGGCTCACCGGTCAGGGGCGAGAGGGTCCCGCCGGGAATCTCCACCCTTGCGCGCGGTGAGTTCCTGGGCGTCCCCATCCCCATCTACTTCGTCGTGTTCTTCGTCGTGCTGTTCATGATAGTCGAGAAGAAATCGCTCTTCGGCAAATATTCCATGACAATTGGTGGCAACAAGAACGCAGCCTTCTTCGCGGGGCTCAACGTCGGTGGCATCGTCTTCTGGAACTATGTCATCGTCGGCGTCCTGGCCGCCTTCGCGGGGATCCTGACCGCATCCCGCCTCGCGGCCGGCGACCCGCGCATCAGTGTCGGCTTCGAGTTCGACGTCATCCTGGCCATATTGCTCGGCGGCACCAGCCTCTCTGGAGGCAAGGGTTCGGTGATCGGAACGCTGATCGGAGCCCTGATAGTCGCCGTGCTCGGGAACGGCCTGGACATGATGAACATCCTGACCTTCTGGCAGAGCATCCTGAAGGGACTGATCTTTGTCTTCGCCATCATCATCAACGAGAAGCTGCTGAAGAATGTCGGAGCGGGAAAACCGGCTTCCAGCAGGAGCTAGCTGGCTCTGATGGCATCCTGGCGCGGGAACGCCAAGGTCAGGGACCCCGCGGTCCGTCGTTCGGCGAAAGGGGAAGCGCCATGCTGAAGCTGCATCCTCCCGCGGGCAGGTTCTCGACCATGAGCCTGCCCCCATGTCTCTCGAGGATCGCATAGCTCACCGACAATCCGAGACCGATGTTGCTGCCTGTCGATTTTTTCGTTGTATAAAAGGGAAGAAATACATCGCCCAGATTCTCGGCGCTTATCCCGGGACCTTCGTCCGCTACCCTTACGATCGCCATGGGAAGACCCTCTTCGTTGACCCTGGCCGTGCTGACCGAAATGACCCCTCCCTCCGGCATGGCTTCGAAGGAATTTTTCATGAGGTTCAGGATCACCTGCTTCACCTCGTTGGCGTTCACCATGGTCCGCAAGGGATCCGGGCTTGGGGAGAAGTCCATCCTGATCCGCCGGGACTTCGCGCTCTGGCGGAGAAGATCGAGAATCCTGGATATCGTGTCTGTGAGGTCTATCTCCTCGTCGGCCAGGCGGTCGGTGTCGCCGAGGTTGACAAGGTTGTTGACGATGGAGGAGATGTAGGCTATCTCCTCCCCCAGCTTGCCTACGGTGTCCAGCGCATCGCGGCCCTGCACCCGCTTCTTCAGAGCAGCGATATAGTTGTAGATGATCTCGAGGGGATTGTTGATCTCATGCGCGACTCCAGCGGCGAGGAGTCCGACCGAGGCAAGCTTCTCGGAAAGGATCATCTTCTTCTGCATCTTGTCGTATTCCGAAATGTCCTCGATCACGAGGACGCTGCCTATGTGTTGACCCTCGTCGTAGACCGGAAAGGTCTTGAGGTTGTTCATCGAGGCCCTTCCGTTCTTGACGAGGCCGATGTTGAAGAACTGCCCCTCCTGCTTTCCGCGGAGGACCATCGACAGCTCCTCGGGACCCACCCCGCTCATCCCCCTGAAAAGCTCGCCCATCGGGCGGGCCTGATAGTCTGCGCTCGACAGGCCGAAGGCACGCTCGAAGTGCCGGTTCCCGAGTATCACGCGGTCTTCCGTATCGGTCAGGAGCAGGCTGATCGGGAGATGGACGATAATGGCCTCGTTGTAGCGCAGGAAGCGCGTGAATTCGGTGCTGGCAAGCCCCCCACCCGGCTGGGAGGAGAACTGGGTGTAGGCGAGCCGCACGAGGTTGATCTTGTCGATGTCCTCGGTGGTCCCGGTGAAGATCAGCTGCCCGTCCCGGATGATGCTGACGCGGTGGGCGAAGCTGTAAACGTCGTCAATCCTATGAGTTATGAAGAGTATCGACATGCCCCGCGCGACCATCCCGAGGAGTATCCGGATGATCCCGTCCATCGAGCGGTGCGTGAGTTTCTCCAGGGCTTCGTCGAGGATGAGGAGGACTGGTTCGGCGAGGACCTGTTTCAGGATATCCACCACGGCGCGGTCGGAGAGACTGAGACCACCGAGCCTGGCGGCCGGGTCTATGTCGAAGCGATGTTCCCGGAGGAGATCCGCCGCCGCCCTGTTCATCCGCCTCGGGGAGTTCCAGACGAAATTGCTCACCCTCCGGTCATTGGCGAAAAGGTTCTCCGCCACGGTAAAATTGCCATTGAGGCAGAGCTGCTGGTAGACCATCCTGATGCCCAGGCGATGGGAGTGCCGCAGGTTGAGGGAGCCGTAGCGCTTCCCGCAGAAGGTGATCGTGCCGCCCGAGGGTTTGAGCATGCCGCTGATGATCTGGGCCAAGCTTGTCTTGCCGGCTCCATGCTGACCAACCAAGGCGTGGATTTCGGAGCGCCTGATATCGAGGCTGACGCCGCGGACAGCCTCGAGGCTGCCGTAATCCCGCGAGATGCCCTGGAGGGACAGAACCTCCTCAGTCGTTTCAATCGGTGGCTGCGTCGATTCCATACTTGGCTAGCTTGTTGTAAAGGGTCTTCCGGCTCATCGACAGGCGATCAGCTGTCGTTTTCTTGTTGTAGCCCGAGCGCTGCAACATCTTCACGATGAGGTCCTTTTCGGCCCGCTCCCTGATGTTCAGGTCCGAGGCATTAGAGTAGTTCCCGGTTCCGGTGAAAAGCGTCGGCATGTCGCCGATGTCGATCTCAGTGCCGGTGGAGATCGCGCAGGCGTAGTTCAGGGCATTCTTGAGTTCGCGTACGTTCCCGGGCCAGGGGCAGGCCAGGAGTCTTTCCATGAGGTCCGGGGCGATGCGATGGGGCGGCATGGAATTATACAGGCAATACTCCTCCACGAATTTCCGCGCCAGCTCCGGTATGTCTTCCTGCCTTTCTCGCAGGGGCGGCACGAAGATCACCGCTCCGCTCATGCGGTAGAAAAGGTCCTGGCGGAAGCCGCTTCCGTCGATGAGCTTCTCGATGGGCTGGTTGGTCGCCGCAATGAAGCGCACGTCGATACCAAGCGTCTGGGATCCGCCGATCCGCCTGATCTCCTTGTTCTGCATGGTGCGTAGGATCTTCGTCTGGATCGTCATCGGCATGTCACCGATCTCGTCCAGGAAGAGGGTGCCGGAATCGGATTGCTCGAACACACCCTTGAAGATGGAGTCCGCTCCCGTGTAGGCCCCCCGCTCGTGGCCGAAGAGCTCGTTGTCGAGAAGGCTTTCGGGGAAGGCGGCGCAGTTGACCTTGATAATCCTGGCCGATGCCCGGTGCGATCCCTCGTGCAGCGCGTCAGCGATGAGCTCCTTGCCCGTGCCGTTCTCCCCGGTGATGAGGACAGGCAGCTCTGTCGCCGCGAGCTTCCGCACCTTCTCCATGAGTTCCCGCATCTCGGAGCTCTGCACGATCATCTTGGGTGAAAGCTCGTGCAGGCGGCGCTTCAGCAGGCTGTTCTCCTCCGAAAGCCTCGAGAGGTCGATCGCGCTCGTGACGATCTTATGGAGTAGGTCAAAGTCCAGCGGCTTTTTCACGTAATCGGCGGCGCCAAGCTTGAGAGCCTGGACGGCACTGTCCACAGTCGCGTAACCCGTGATCATGATCACGGGAATCCGCGGCTTGATTCGCTTGAGTTCCACAAGTATATCGATGCCGCTTTCCTCACCGACCATGATGTCGAGGAGGACCGCCGAGACCTTTCCCCCGGACAGGAACTCAAGCGCGCAGGATCTGCCCCGTGCGCACTGCACCCCCATGCCCGCGTCCTCGAAATTCCGCGCGAGGCTCTGGCAGAGTTTTTCATTGTCGTCGACGATCAGTACGGTCGGTTTCATATTCTGCCTAGCTGTTCGAAGCTTGCCATGCGTGGAGACTAATTACACACGTAGCGTAATTCTTACACACGACACATCATGGTAGTTCTGTCAACAAACCTTGTCAAGAAAATCACGTCCTCTGTAAGTCCTTTCAGGGCATATCGGATACGACAAATGTACTTTGCTTCCAAATCTTTCTATTAATTGGCACGCTTCCTGCAGAAGGCGATGATGGGCGTGTGCCTAAATGCAATCTGTCTCGTATCGAACAAGGAGGAACATGTGAAGAAGCTTCTCGCGGTTCTAGTCGCCGTGGCATTCGCTGCGTCCATAGGCTTCGCTGCGCCGAAAACGGTATCCCTGAACGGATACACCTTCAATCTCACGACCAAGAAACCCAAGGACATCGAGATCGCCGTCATCTACATGAATGTCACCGTCCCCTTCGCACAGTTCATAAAAGCTGGCGTCGATGCGGCGGCCAAGGAATTCGGGGTGAAAGCCTACATGACCGGTCCCACCGAATGGGGAACCGAGCCCGAGATCCAGGTCATGGAAAACCTCATCACCAAGAAAGTCGACGGGATCTCCGTGGCTGTCCTCGACATCCCCGGCATGACCCCCATCATCCAGAAGGCACTGAAGGCCGGCATTCCTGTCACCTGCAACAACGTGGACGCTCCGGAGTCAGGCAGGCTCGGCTTCGTGGGCGAGGACCTTTTCCTGGCCGGCGCAGCCACCGCCAAATCCGTCGTCGGAAAGATGGGAGCCAAGGGGAATGTCATCATATCCTCGGTCGCCATCGGAGCGATCTGGTCCCGGATACGGCAGGATGGAGTCATGTCGGTGCTCGACAAGTATCCGAACATCAAGATCGTGGACATCATCAACGCCGAGGGCGATGAGCAGTCGGCCTACGCCGCACTGGAGAACTCCTTCATCGCGAACAAGAACATCAGCGGCCATATCAGCCTCGGCGGGACCGACTACCTCTGGGGCCGGCTGATGGAGAACAAGAAGATCGGCAATGCCTCATCGAAGGCTCCTATCTATTCAAGCGGACACGATCTCTACGAGGAGAAACTCCTCCAGATCAAGGATGGCTGGACCACCACCGCTTACGGGCAGAATCCCTACAAGCAGGGCTACGAGGCCGTCAAGCAGCTCTATCTCCTCCTGACCAAAGGAACGCCGCCGACGGTTATTGACACCGGCATCGTCGAGGTAAACCAGCAGAACGCCGACACCTACCTCAAGAAAATCAAGGACGGAGAACCGGTAGGCTGATAGCCTGCGAAAATCCTTGCTACAGATCCTGGGTCCGGGGGGCAGCCACACGCGCTTTCCTCCGGACCCGATTTCAAGATCCTCCGCCGCAAGGCGGCATCACAGGCAGGTAGTATCATGGGCACGACAGTGACGGAGAATCAGGATACCGAGGCGAGGCGCAGCGGACCCTTGGCGAACCTCTTCAAGGCGAAGGAGATCGGGATCTTCGCCGGGCTGGTGATCCTGGTCATTTTCTTCAGCCTTTCCACGTCCGTCTTTCTGTCCGTGGACAACCTGATGAACGTCGTCCGGCAGGTCTCCATCCTCGGCATCCTGGCGGTCGGCATGACCATGGTGATCGTGTCGGGCGAGATCGACCTGTCCGTCGGCTCGGTCTACGGGATGTCAGTCGTCGCCATGTCGGTGCTGATGACGCACGGCGTGCCCATCTGGACCTCGATCCTTGCTGCCCTCGCATTGGGTGCGACAGCCGGCGTCGTCAACGGCCTCCTCGTCACGCGTCTCCGGGTGCCCGCCCTCATTGTCACCCTTGGCATGCTGAACATGGCCCGCGGCGTCGCAATGATCATCAACGGCGGAATGGTCGTTCCCCTCATCCCGCGCCTGATCAAGGATCCCGCCCTGGATGCCTTCATCTTCATCGGTCGTGGCAGGATCATGGATGTCGTCCCGACTATGTCCATCGCCTTCCTCCTCGTCCTCATCCTCGGCTTCATCATTTATCAGAAGAATATCCTCGGATACCGCATGCGGGCTGTCGGCGGCAACCCGGAGGCGGCGCGGGTGTCGGGCATCAGCGTCACCATGGTGAAGATAGCCGCTTTCGCCATCATGGGATTCCTCGCGGCCTTCGGTGGGATCATCAACTCCGGCTTCCTGGGCAACGTTCAGTCCACCGCAGGCCAAGGCCTCGAGCTGGACGTGATCGCGGCCACCATCCTGGGCGGAGCAAGCCTGAACGGAGGAGAGGGGACGATTGTCGGTACACTGATCGGCGTGCTTCTCCTCGGCGTGCTCCGGAACGGCCTCGTCCTCATGGGTGTCTCACCTTTCGTGCAGATGGTGCTGATAGGCGCCGTGCTCATTGGGGCAGTCGCTCTGGACATGCGGTCACGGAAAAAGTAGGCATGAAAGACATCCTGGTCTTCAATGGCGTATCGAAAACTTTCCCTGGCGTGCGGGCCCTGGAAGACGTGAGCTTCTCCGTCGCCAAAGGCGAGATTCATACAATCGCCGGGGAGAACGGGGCTGGCAAATCCACACTCATGAAGATCCTCTCGGGCTGGTATCCGCCGAGTTCAGGGGAAATCCTTTTCAAGGGCAGGCGCATCTCGACCAGCAATCCCGAAGCCGCCCTTTCCATGGGCATCTCGACCGTATATCAGGAGCTCATGCTCTGCGAGAACATGACCGTCGTGGAGAACATCTATCTCGGCAGGGAACTGAGTTCCAGGAAGGGCATCGACTGGAAGGCGATGCACCGGCACGCCCGGAAACTCCTGGATTCCTTCGGAGTAGAAATCAGTACCAGGACCCTGGTGAGAAACCTGCCCATAGCTCAGCGGCAGATAGTCGAGATCGCCAAGGCGATCAATATGGAAACCGAGATACTGATCCTCGATGAACCCACCTCCTCGCTCACGATCAATGAGACCAGGGTACTCTTCGACAACCTCCGGAGGTTCAGGGAGAAGGGGATGTCCATCATCTTCATTTCCCACCGCCTGGACGAGGTCTTCGAGATCACGGATCGGATCTCTGTCCTCCGGGACGGCAGATATCTCGGTACCTTCGTGGCTGCGGAAACCACCCCGAGAGACATCATCAGCCTCATAGCCGGCAAGGAGCTTCTGCAGGAGATCGTCGGGACGGAGAAACTGCGTACCGGGTCTGACGCGGAAATAGCCCTGGAGGTAAGAGGCCTCGCTCGGGGGAGGTACTTCCGGGACGTGAGCTTCAGCCTGCGCCAAGGAGAGCTGCTCGGGATCTACGGCCTGCAGGGGGCTGGACGTACGGAGCTGATGCAAACGCTTTTCGGAATGTACCTCCCCGATGCCGGAGAGGTCCTTCTCGATGGCAGAGCCATAAGGTTGCGCAGCCCCAGGGAGGCTATCCGGAAGGGTTTCGCGCTCGTTCCCGAGGACAGGAGGAAGGAAGGACTCTTTTCCAACATGGACGTGAAAGACAACATCGCGGTGATCCATGATAAACGCATAACGGTCGCGAGCTTCGTCCAGAGCCGCAAGATCCTCGCCATTGCCCGGGAGTATGTCGAGAAGCTCTCCATCAAGGTGACGAGTCCTTTCCAGCGGGTCAGGAACCTGAGCGGCGGGAACCAGCAAAAAGTCATAATTGGGCGAAGCCTTTCCACCTCGCCGAGGATACTCATCATGGACGAGCCCACCAGGGGCATCGACGTCGGAGCCAAGGCCGAGATCTACAAGATATTGAGGAAACTGAAGGGTGAGGAAGGCAAGGCGATCCTCATCGTGTCCTCCGAACTTGAGGAGGTCGTCGCCGAGTGCGACCGGGTACTCGTCATGTTCCAGGGTCGCGTATCCGGGGTATTGTCCGGGGCACAAATCACCAGGGAAGGCGTCCTCCACCTGGCCTTCGGAGGTTCGATTTCGTCCAACTAGCTAATAATTTCGCTACGGAGAAGCAGCAACCAGGAGGAAGAGGCGATGACCAAGAAAGAGCGAGTGATTGCAACGGTGAAGCGGCA
>JBMOIK010000036.1:0-18720 GCA_049317365.1 Rectinemataceae bacterium
GGCGCGGGTGGTCCTGCCCCTCAGGGACCTCAATCTCGAGGTTCGAGCCCTCTTCCTCTCCAAAAACAAGTCGGCGAACCTGGTTTCGACAGCCTATGCCTCCGATCCGGCTGTCGAGAAAGCCAATAGGACAGTGCTGGCTGAAATCCGCGTAGCCCTGAACTATGCCATCGCGTTGACAGGAGCATCCCTTGCGCTGCGTGCCGAACCCGTCATAACCCTTCTCGATGGGAAATTGGGAACGGGAGTGTGCATTGCAGGCAGTCTCGATGTGTCATTCAAGGATGCCCGGAGGCAGTAGGCCCGATCTCGATTCTGGATGTTGATGTGGGGCTATCGATGTGATAGTCTATTGTTCACTCTTTGAACGATTGTTGCGATAGACCTGTGCGCTAGTAGGCAGGGAAATGCAGGAGTCCGTTTCGACGACCCTGATACGCTCTGCTGCCACGTCCTCCACTTTTTTGCGCGTCGCATCGGCGCGAAGGCTTCACTATGCCAGAATTTGCTTCCAGCTCTTCGGAGTTGGCCCTCCTCGCCAAGATCCAGATTGCCTCATCCAAGGGCTGTGTGACCCAAAGGGAATTGGCTAAGTCTACAGGTCTTTCCCTTGGCAAAACCAATCTCCTGCTCCGTCGACTCGAGGAGCTTGGGTGGCTTGCAATCCAGCGCCATACACCAAAAAACGTCAGCTATATCCTCACCCCGATGGGGGGAGCCGAGCTTAGTCACCGGAATCGCGTGAACTTCGAGGAAGCCAGCCTTGGTCTGGCGGAAAAGACTGCCCCTATCGAAGGCTTTATTTCTGCAGCCAAGGCTCGGGGAGCCCATGCCGCTGTCCTTGTCGGGGCGAGTGCTCTCGATCTCATCCTTGAGCGGATCTGCGATGGTACGGGATTGCCTCTCCTCAAAAGCGCCGACCTCGGACGCTGGATTTCGGATGGCAACGCAGCGTACGCGCTCATAAGGGGTGAGTTCGGGCCGGCCCTGCCTGATAAAGCCCGCGAGTCTGGTGCCTGGCTCGATCTTGGCATCAGGACCCCGCAACTGGATACCGGCAAAAATGCAGTGTGAGGAGTTCATCAAAGGCTACTCCGGCAAGACCCGTTTCGGGGTAGTGCCGATGTCAATAGCCTTTATCACGAGCGACATCCTTGTAGTTTTTTTCAGTTTCATGACTGGCTTCCTCATCATGAACTCTGTCTCGAGCTTTGCCATCAACTTCAAATCATTCATTAACTATTGGTACTATATTCCCGCCTTTTCCCTTGTCTTCGCCCTCGTCCAGCTCTATCCGGGAGACGACCACTCCCACCCGGAGGAGCTGCGCCGTTTTGCCCTCGCCTCGATGTTCGCACACATGGGCATCATCGTGTCGCGCGCCATCCTTCAGTCGACCCTCGATGCCTACTCCATGGCTTTCGCGCTCAGCCTCGTGGTGAGCATCGTTTTTTTCCCCACCGGACGTGGCACTGTCCGGAGGCTCCTGATGAAGCAGCCCTGGTGGGGCGTTCCTGTGGTCGTGTTCGGCGCCAGCGATACGGGACGGCTTCTCGTCGATCGACTGCTCAGGCATCCCTGGCTGGCCATCCGTCCCGTCGCCTTCCTCGATGACAATCCGGACCTGGAGGATTCGTACCAGGGAATCCCGATCATCTATGGAACCACCAATGGTCCCCGTTTGGCCCTTGAATGCGGCATCGATCGCGCGATAGTCGCCATGCCCGGCGTAAACCGTTCGGTCGTTGCCAACATCGTTTCAGACAACGTGCGCGCCTTCAAGCGCTATACCTTCATTCCGGACTACTTTGGCATGACCAACATGTGGGTGAATGTCCGTGACTTCGACGGAATCATGGGACTCGAGATCGACCAGAAACTGCTCGGGACTCTCAACCAGGGCCTCAAGCGCCTGCTTGATGTCGTGATCGTCATACTTGGTGGAATCATCATCATTCCCTTCTTCCTTGTCATCGCCCTGTTCATCAAGATCGACTCTCCAGGGCCTGTCTTCTATGGCCACCACCGGCTGGGACGGAATGGTGTACCCTTCAAGGCCTGGAAGTTCCGCTCGATGGTCAGGAATTCGAGGGAAGTGCTCGAGGAGCTCCTGGTCCGCGACCCCGAGGCCTGCGCCGAGTGGGAGGGCAATTTCAAGCTGCGGGACGATCCCCGAATCACCCGCATGGGGCGTTTTCTCAGGAAGACCAGTCTCGACGAGTTCCCCCAGATCTGGAACGTGCTGATCGGCCAGATGAGCCTTGTCGGTCCCCGCCCCATCATAGAGGCCGAGATTGATAAATACGGTCATAATTATTCATTATTTTCAAGTGTCAAGCCCGGCATGTCCGGGCTGTGGCAGGTCTCCGGCCGCTCGGACCTCGATTACGACGAGCGTGTCGCCCTCGACATCTATTACATCCAGAGCTGGTCAATCTGGCTCGACCTCTACATACTGCTCAAGACCTTCGGTGTCGTCGTCGTGGGGATGGGCGCGTATTGAGCATGCTTCCGCTCGTAACCATCCTCACCCCCACCTGGAACCGGGCCGCCTGCCTGCCAGCGCTCAGACGCTCGCTTGAGGCCCAGAGCTCCCGCGATTTCGAGTGGCTCGTCATCGACGACGGCTCATCGGACGGAACGCCCCAATTGCTTGCATCATGGTCGGGTACCACGGGTTTTCCCTGCCGCTTTGTCCGCACCGAAAACGGCGGCAAGCACCGGGCGATCAACCGGGCGATGCCCGAGGTCCGGGGCGAGGCTGTGTTCATTGTCGATTCGGACGACGAACTCCCGCCTGGGGCCATGGCGCGGATCGCCGGACTCTGGCCGCAGGTCCGCGCCGACGCAGGACTCGTGGGGCTTGTCGGATACCGGGCCCATCGGAACGGCTTGAGGATCGGCTCAGCTTTCCCGCCCTCCCTCGACAGGGCGGATTCCCTAGCCCTGGCCTGGCGTTACGGCTGCAGGGGAGACAAGGCCGAGGTTTTCAAGCGACGGGTGCTCCTTGATAATCCGTTTCCCGAATTCGACGGGGAGAATTTCCTTACCGAATCGGTGGTATGGAACCGGATTGCCGCGAAGGGGCAACTGCTGCTGGAGCCTTCGACGCTCTATCTCTGCGATTACCTGGATGAGGGGCTTTCCTCACGGAGCCTTGAGCTCCGGGTGAAAAACCCGCGAGGTGCGCAGCTCTATTACCGGGAACTGATGGGAAGCCGCATTCCTCCCGTCCCTCGGCTTCGCGCGATCGCGAATTTCATGAGGATCAGCCTATTGGCTGCGATTGGTCGGCTTCGGGAGTGGCGCATCGCCGGGCTCTGGCTTGGTGGGGACCGCAGGTGAAGATTCTCCACATCATCAATACCCTTGGCATGGGTGGGGCTGAGCGGCTTCTTGCGGATCTCGCCCCTCGCCTCATCGCGCGGGGGGACCAGGTCCTGATCCTGGCACTCTCGTCCCAGGGGGATCGCTACGGATCGCAATTGCGTTTGGCCGGGGCGGAAGTCCGATATTGCCGGGGCAAGCATATATGGTCGCCGAAGGTGGTGCTGGAGATAGCCGGCGAACTGCGGAGATGGGATCCCGATGTTGTCCATGTGCACCTGTACCCCTCGTTGCTCTGGGCCTCGCTCTGCAAGTCGCGGCAACCGCGCTCGCTCTGGATGCTGACCGAACACAATACGCGCAGGAAGGGGATGGGTTTTCCTTTTCTCCTTGTGATCGAACGCTGGATCTACCGTCGCTATGACCGGATCATCGCGATTAGCGAGGCCGTCAGGGAGAGCCTGGTAGCCCGTCTGGATGACGCCAAAGTCCGCATCACGGTAATACCCAATGGTGTAGACCTGGCCCGCTTTGAACACGGCAGTGGAAGGCCATTTCCTGCGAACGACGAGGTTTTTTCCCTCCTCATGGTTGCCCGGTTTTCAAGGCAGAAGGATCAGGCGACCATCCTCCGGGCGCTCTCCATCCTCTCGCCCCGATTCCGCTGTGTCTTCCTGGGTGAGGGAGAAACCCTCCATGAACTTGCCAGCCAGGCAAAAGCGCTTTGTCTTGAGGATCGGGTCGAATTCGCGGGCGCCCGGATCGAGGTGCCTGACTTCATGGCGCGGGCGAACGCCTATGTCCAGTCGTCGCACTGGGAGGGTTTTGGCATCGCTGCGGTCGAAGCGATGGCGGCCGGCCTTCCCGTGATAGCCAGCGCGGTACCAGGGCTCGCGGAAGTCGTCCAAGGCGCAGGCCTGCTGTTCCCTCCCGGAGACGCAGCCGCGCTTGCAGGCACGATCGAGTCGCTCGCCGCGGATGGCGCGCTCGCCGAGGATCTCGTCCGGCGCGGGCGGGTGCGTGCAAAGATGTTCTCAATTGAGTCGAATGCCGCGGGCTATCTGGCGGTTTATGATTCCTGCGGCACGGGCGAGGTGGCGTGATGGCCATCAAGGTCTTCTACCATGTGTATGCCGCCAGTCCCGAAGTCGAAGTCCTGATCAGGGACATGCTCGAGAAAGTCATCTTTTCAGGCCTCCACGAGGCCGCGGAAGGGCTGCGTTGCTTCCTTGCCGGGAAGCGCCCCGGCAGGGCCTTTGATGCGGCACGATCATGCCTTGAGTCCTTTGGCGGCAGGATCCGGATCGAGGCCATGGACAGCCGGGACAAGAGCGGGGAGCGCTTCACCCTGCAGAGGATGCGCTCCTTCGTAGAGCCTTCCGACAAGATCCTCTACCTCCACGCCAAGGGCTGCACGCGTCTCCGCAAAGCGGAGTTCCCATGGATCCGCGACTGGATCTCGATGATGCAATATCATCTCATCGCCGGTTATCGCAACTGTGTCGATCTACTCGACAGCCACGATGTGGTGGGGACCGATTATCACCCCGGCAATGACTTCACGAGGGGAAGGCCCCATTTCAGCGGCAATTTCTGGTGGGCCAGGGGTGACTACTTCCTGAGCCTCGATGCCGCCGACATGGATGGAGACTATCTGGGCCCGGAGATGTTCCTGTTCAAGAAGAATCCCCGATTTCATTCGCTCCATGATTCTGCGACAAATCATTACAAGGGCCCCTATCCCTATTCCCGCTACCTGGGTAGGGGTAGCTATATTTTACCCACATGATCATTGCCTTCGACGCGAATATTCACGGCTTGGGGCACGTACCATTCAACCGCGCCATGGTAGCTGTCCTGGTTTCAGGTTTTGGGGAGGATGTCGAGCTATTTATCAACGACTCCCAGTGTGGCTCATGGAATTCTGCCGACCCCATGGAGGGGGTGCTTGCAAAGCCGCTCCGGGTAAGTGGCGGGAGCAAGGCCCGCAGCGCACTGAATGCCTTGCTTGAAGTCAACACCCTCAGAAGATTGCTCAATTACGCGATTTCTGAGAATGCATCAATTGTTGTAGCGCTTTCGCTGGGTCCCATCGCCCATTTCCTTCTGCCATTCTTCGGGAAAAAACTGGGCAGGATTCCACGATTCGTGGTAACCCTTCACGGTGAACTCCAGGAGCTCGAGCGTAGCAAGCGCAGCCCGCTTTCTCGCGCTTTCTGGCTCCGGGCCGCACTTCGCACGCATCCCTGGAATGTGACCCGACTTTGCTTGGGGAGTTCGATTCGGCGCCGGCTCCACGGTCTTGGTTATGACGTCCACGATATGGTTTCGATCGACCACCCCTGTCTTGCTGACCGCATCGATCAAGCGCGCCAATGTTCGGATGCCCCGCTCTTTGTAGTGCCCGGGGGCGCCTCACGCCTCAAGGGTTCCGAACAGTCGTTCCGGCTTGCGGCACTCGTGGGCGAAGGGGTTGGGTCTTCGGCCGCGCATTTTGCCCTCGTGGGGAGTTGGTCTCCGGAACTGGAGCCTTGGGACAATGGGCTTGTTAGCCATGGCTGCTCAGGCGTGCAACTAGCCTCGGACGAATATGAACGCGACGTTCGCGCCGCGGATTTCCTGTGCTTTCTCTATCCGCCTAACTCTTACAGCCTCATGGCCAGTGGAGCGCTTTTGGATGCGGTGAGGTTTGGCCGCCCGGTTCTTTGCCTGAGAACCAGTTATTTTGAATCCTTGTTTGCTGGCCGAAGGTCCTTTGGGCAGGTCTTTGACAGTCTCGAAGAGTTGGCCAAGTTCATTATCACCCTTGTCCAGAGTCCCGATCCTGTCGAGTACCGGAACTGGCTGATTGGATTGGAGGGACTCCGTGAAAGCCTCGATCCCAACGTAATAGGCCCATACCTGGCTCGTGAACTTGATTTGAAAAGACGAGCCATCGGATCGTGAGATAAATGCGAATCCTTCAGGTCATCACACGATCGGAACCCGGTGGAGCGCAGGGTGTGGTGCGACATCTGTCTGAGGGACTTGTCGCTGCAGGACATGAGGTAGCGATTGCCTTCGGCCCTGAAGGAGGCGGGAGCGCCTGGCTGGGAATCGATTCGAGGGTGGAACTCATCCTGGTTCCTGGGCTTGTCCGGCGACCATCCTTGTTCCGGGAGCTGCAAACGCTCATTTCCTTGTCTGCTCTCTATCGATCATGGAAGCCTTCTATCCTTCATTTGCATACATCAAAAGCTGCAGCACTTGGGCGCTTGGCTCCCAATATGGATCATCGCCGAATCGTCTATACTATGCATGGCTACGATCAGATAAAAAAAAGCAATCCTGCCTTTCTTCCTTTCGATAAGCTGCTTGCAGCGAGGACTGCTGCAATTGTCGCGGTAAGCAAGGCCGACCAAATCGCGATGGTTGCCGATGGCTATCCTCGAGTAAGCGTCATTTTCAATGGTGTTCCAGAACAAATGGGAAAAGCTGACTCGGCAATTCAAGAAAAGGTCGAGGACCTTCGAAGCCGAGCGCTTCCCTTGATCTTCGTGATCGCCCGGGATGCAGTGCCCAAGAGGCTGGACCTGGCCTGCTCGGTTGCGGCAAGCTTGCAGGACAGGGCACTGTTTGTATGGATCGGCAACTCAGTACCAAGGCCCCCAGGTCCCGGGATTGTCTTCTTGGGACCTGTATTGAATGCTCCGAGTCTACTGAAGACGGGTGACATGTTTTTTCTTCCCAGTGACCATGAGGGGCTTCCGCTATCTGTTCTGGAAGCGATGGCCCGAGGCGTTCCTGCAGTTGCGTCAGCAGTGGGCGGGGTCGTCGAGTTGCTCTCGAATGGTGGCGTTGTGGCAGTTCCCAACGAGTCGGAGGCCATTGCCGGCACACTGCGCACTCTTCTTGAGAGTCAGGAATTGCGGGAGCGAACAGGCAAAGAGGGGCGATTGAATTGGGCAATGCGATATTCCTCTACCGCCATGGTCAGGGAGTACATCATCATATATTCCGGATTGGCTCAGGCTCGTGGAGTTAGATCAGTTCGAGCGGATTCTTAGGGCCGGAGATACAGTTTGATTCCCTATTATCTTTGTTTTTTAGCGCCAGTCCTGCTGTTTCCGCTTCGTAAGCTAAGCAGGAATCTGTATCCATTGCTCGTAACCCTTGTTTGGGTCGCATTTGTCGGGATCCGGGGTGATATCGGCGGAGCGGACTACTTTGCGTACCGTGCTTTCTATTCTTCAATCAATGGATTTCAGGGACTTGAAGCCTTTGGATGGGAGCCACTTTTCTTGCTTCTGGGCATGTCCTCCAAATCGCTCGGCCTTTCTTTCAATCAGTTTCTTGGCCTTGTCGGGATTCTTGGCATATTGCCTGCCGTCTACGTCATCAACAAACGTTCGGATTCCTCACCTATCGGCCTATTCGTCTATGGTGTCGATTTCATGTTGTATGGCAGTTTTGTAATTCTTCGCGCAGGCATTGCAATTGGCCTGGCTTTTCTCGTTGTCGATTTTCTTTGCGAAAAGAAGTGGTCGGCAGCCCTTATAGCCGCCCTTGTAGCAACTGGATTTCATGCTTCAGCTACAGTGCTCATTTTGTATTTCCTCCTTTCTGTCGAGCTTCGTCCATTGGTTCGGACTTGGTTATGGTACGGCGCTGGAACGCTAGGCCTTGTCCTGCTTGCGCTATCGGTTTCAGGAATAGGCTCAACAATAAATCTCGGAATCGCGAGGCGCCTCTTTTTTTACCTTGGCAATATCGGAATTGAGACCATCAACCCACTGAATATCGTCGAAATACTGCTGGCCGCCTTTCTGGTTTTTCGCTATTCACCACGGGCAAATCCAGTCTTGGTGAATGGGTTCCTTTCGTACATGGCATTTGCCCTCCTTGCGACACTCGAGGCGGTATTCGTGCGAGCGGGGAGCTTCTTCAGGTTGGTTCTACCTCTGCTGTATCCTGGCATAGCCCGAGCGGAGCCAGAAGGTTGGCTTGAAAAGCGATTTGGCACTGGTACGATTCAACTATTCATATTTGGATACTATCTTTTAAAGGTTACGCGTTGGCTGATCCTGAATGGGGGCGATACGCCAGGAAGCGGGGCATTCACTCCCTACCGGACATTCTGGCATGTCAGTGGATGATTGATCCTTTGCTTCAGGAATGGCAATGTGTCGCATTTTCAAGAAGTCTTGGTCTAACCACAGGATACAGGAATTGAACCGATTATTGATTCTATCTTTGGATGCGAACTATTATCCTGGAATCTCCAGGAAACGATTGGTGTCCATCTATTCCGTTGTCGCCTCCTGGCATCTGGCTGTCTTTGCGATTCAAACTCAAAACACGTGGCCTTTTCAGCCAATCGCCCAGCGGACGGCTTGATCTGATGGCGGGAATTGGCTCAAGGATTGCATTCCGGAAAAAGGTGGCTAAAGCTCCATCAATCAAGAGGAATTTCATTGCCAATGCTGCCATGACGACCCTCAATTTCCTGGTCCCCCTCCTGACTTTTCCTTATGTTTCGAGGGTCTTAGGGCCTGAGGGAATAGGGCGGGTCGGTTTCGCGCTTTCAGTTGTCGCGAATTTTTCGATGTTCGCCTGTCTTGTCGGTACAATCTATGGCACCCGCGAGATTGCGCGCAGCAGGAATGATAAAAAGCAATTAGATATAGTATTTTCTGAACTTTTCATCCTTCATTCGAGTGCCAATATTCTCGCACTCTTGTTCTTTATCCTGACTGTCCTGAGCGTGGGACAATTCCGTCTTGAATTGCCGATTTTTCTTGTTGCGAGCGGCTATCTTCTTGCATCCGCATTGGGCATCGACTGGCTTTATCAGGGCCTCGAGTCCTATGGTTTCATATTCTTCAGGAATCTCGCCGCAAAGCTCATATCGGTACTCCTTCTTTTCCTTTTGGTAACCGGTCCGAAGGAAGTTGTTTCCTACACGCTTGTTTCAATTTCCGCATTGCTGGTCGGAAATGTATGGAACTTGATTGGCAGTATCGGGCGTGTCCGTTTCACGTTGCATGGAATCAAGCCATTTCGCCATCTTAGGGGCATTTCGACTTTTTATGTAATCAGCATATTTACGGTCCTGTCGGTCAATGTCGACAAGACAATCATTGGGCTTGTCGCTGGGACTGCCGCTCTTGGACTATACTCTCTAGCTGACAAAGTAGTCTTCATCGGAGTATCCATTACATCTTCTTTGTCGGTGGTCATACTCCCGCGTGTCGCCTATGCATTTGCCAACAACGACCTCGACGAGCTACATCGCGGACTTAGGCTGTCCTGGAAGTTCGCTTTGTTCCTGGCACTGCCCCTCGCCATAGGCACTGGGCTCATGTCCCCGGACATAGTTGAGCTTTTTGGCGGGCCTCGCTTTATCGCGGCCTCCATCCCTCTCGCCCTTCTTTCCGTCAATATATTCAGTATAACGATGGCGTATATATTTGGCGTCCAGGTACTTTGCGCGAGGGGAAAAGAGGCCCACTACCTCATGACCCTGGCTATGGGCGTCGGTACGATGCTGATCGGGATGCTGATCCTCACTCCCCGATTTGGGATCGCTGGTTCTGCACTGGCTATGGTGCTATCGTATGCGGTTCAGGCGGTTTCCCAGTTTGTCCTTGCCCGCGAACATCTCCGAGGAGTAATGATTTTTCGGGAGGACTACAGGTTTCTCCTGTCCAGCCTCGCAATGCTTGGCGCAGTTGCAAGCATTCGCCTGATCCCCGGTTTTTCATTGCTTGAGCCTGTTTTCCGATTGGCATTCGGCGCCTCATGCGGTATAGGCGTCTATTTCATCGCTTTGCTCTTCTTTAAGGAACCATTGGCGCAACGGGCTGCGGAACACGCGAGGGGCATGATTACCAGGCCCTTCATGGGGACTCCCAAGTGAAGGCTTCCATGCAAGCCATCCCCGAAATATCGGCTGTCATTCTTAATTATAAGGATCCCGACTTAACCGGACAATGCGTCCAGGTACTCTCCGCTGCATTCCTGGAGGCCAGGGTCTTAGGTGAAATCATCATAGTGGACAATTCGGGCCCGGAGACCGGAGCTGAACTCGCGAGAAATCTGGGTCATTGCTGTGAAATCATATTGAATGGAAGCAATCGCGGATTTTCGGCTGCTTGCAATCAGGGCATTGCCGCAGCCAGGGCGCCCTACGTGCTTGCGATCAATAATGACGCCTTTGCGACAGCGGAGTGCCTCAGTGCAGGCATTGCGTACCTTTCAGGCAATCCCGATACGGGAATCTGGGCTCCCGGACTTGTATTTGGAAACGGGCAGTTCCAGCCCTCGACAGGGCGCACTCCTACCTTGGCGACCCACTTTGCCGAGTATCTGCTCCCCGCCCGGTTTTCTGCAAGGCCTGACCCGTCTCAGGAAATTTGCCGGGATGTGGATACTGTAACTGGTGCCTTTATGCTTTTTCGGAAGGAAGCTTTCGATCGAGTGAGGGGATTTGATGAAGACTTCTTCTTTACCGTAGAGGATATCGACCTCTGCGTCAGGATGCATGAGTGCGGCTTCCGCGTTGTCTATGATCCTGGGATACGCGTGGTCCATCTAGGAGGAAGCTCGCAAAGCTGGAAGTGGAATCATGATCCCCATCTCCACAAATCCAGAATACTGTATTTTTCCAAAAGGCATGGACCGCTGACTGGCTCGCTGGCTCGCATCATTGTTGAAGCGGGTCTGGGCTTGCGGAAGCTCATGGCGCGAGAGCGGGATGAGCCGTGAAACGCGCAGGTATTTCGGTTCTGATCAACACACGAAACGAGGAAGACAATCTTCGAGCCTGCCTTGAGAGTCTCGGGCGAGCCAGCCAGATCATCGTAGTTGACATGGAATCCGAAGACCGGACGGTCGAAATAGCCCGCGAGTTCACCGAGGAGATATATTCACACCCGAAACTGGGCTATGCCGACCCCGCCCGTGCCTTCGCGCTTTCCAAGGCAAGCTGTGATTGGGTCCTCATCGTTGATGCGGACGAGATAGTCACTCCGCCACTTTGGGACGAACTCGAGCGGCTAGCGCGCGAGGACCTGATTGACGTCGCGCTGGTTCCTTTCCGGACCTGGATGTTCGGCCGGCGGCTGAATGGCGGGGGATGGGGGCCTGGGCAGGAGACCCATCCGCGCTTCTTCCGTCGGTCGGTCAACATCATTTCAGACCGGGTCCACATGATGTTCGATGTGCCTTCCACGGCTCGTATGTATCCTGTATCCGCGAAAGGCGCGGTCATTGAACACTTCAATTATTACGATCTTTTCCATTTTATCGAAAAGCTCAACCGATACACTACCATCGAGGCAATGAACGCCTTCGATGGGAAAAAGGAAGGATTTCCGGGCTTTCGATCTGCGCTTATCAAGGCGATAAAGGAATTTACCCGTCGCTTCATCATCAAGAAGGGATACCGTGACGGGGGTGAGGGGTTTCTCCTCGCCTTCCTGATGTCAGCCTACTATCTTTCGGCCTGGCAGAAAGAAGGACAGATGCGGGGCCATGGGAAGACCGAATACCGATCTGCGATCAAGTCAGTCTATGACAGGGAGAAGCGTCGGGTTTCCGGCATGGCAGGCGCCGATGAACAAGTGCTTCCATGACCCGGTTCAGCGTGATCATCCCTGCCTATAAGGTCAGGTATCTGGGGGAGGCGATCGAGTCGGTCTTGAATCAAGATTATCAGGACTATGAACTTATCGTATTCGATGACGCGTCCCCTGAACCCGTGCCTGGAATTGTCAAAGCCTTTTCCGATCAGCGCATTCGTTACCAACGAAGCCTGCGGAACCTTGGTGTATTGGATCCTACGCGTTCCTGGAATGCAGCCCTTTCGCTTGCCCAGGGCGAATTTGTCAACTTGCTAGGCGATGATGACCTGATTGATCGCAATTTCCTCTCGGAGATGGATGCTTTGATCGGGCGGCAGCCTGGTGCCGATATCTACCGCAGCCGGCTCAGGCGAATCGATGAGAATGGCTGTCCCTTGGCCTACGGGTTTCCGCTATCGGAGCGTGAATCCTGGGATGAGTTTGTCTATTTTCGCAACACTGGACTAAGGTCCCACTCCACTGTCGAGATGTGCCTGCGTACTTCTGCCCTCCGTGAAATCGGGGGCTGGGTCGCGATGCCGGTTGCCATCGGAAGCGACGATCTTACCTACGTGGCCCTGGCCGCCCGTTCGATGATTGCTTCGACCAATACGACCTGCGCTTCGTGGAGGACTCATCGGCGTCAGATTTCACGGTCCCGAAGGCTGGAAGGGCAACGCTTGCGCGCATTCACAATGCTTGGAGCGGCAGAGAAAGACTTCATCGAATCAAACAAGGCTCATACGATACCGCGCGATCTGCTCCTTCAGAAGCTTCCAGGATCGGAATCGCGGCCCCTCAAGGATCGAGTGCGCTCATGGCTTGCCATGGTGGCCGGATCTTTAGGAATTGAGTGAACTCCGCATCTGCGAGGTCCGGCATTGACGTGCTCGTAGGCCACATGGTCTTGGGCAATCCGGGAGAAGCAAGCCGATGATCTACCTTTTCCGGCGCTACTTCGTCCATATAAGCAAGATGTCGATCATCTTCCGCATTGCAGGCAGGAATCTCCTTCGACATCTTCACAAGACAATCCTCCTGGTGGTGCTTATCGCTTCGGGGATAGGCTTTCTCTTCGTGGCCAACGCTATTTTCGAGAGTTCCAACAAGGGGCTTCGGGCAGCCTATGTCGGAAGCCTGTCCGGGGATGCTGTCATAGCGCCAGACCCTGCTGCTTCCTTCGGGCTATTCGGCAGCGAGGTGCCCATCGTCAGCGAATACGAAACCATTCCTGCACTTTCCGAATTCTCCAGGTTGCGCGATCTCCTCTCTGCTTCCGGTCGGGTTGCCGAATGGACCCCGATAGTCTCGGTTGCGGCGAGGGTCCAGCTTGGTGGTTTTACCCAGAACGGGACGCTGTTCGGCGTAGATTCCGAGCGCTATTTTTCCCTCTGCTCCGACCTCACCATCCTTCGAGGGGATGCACGGAGTCTCGCTTCCGGAGGAGTGTTCCTCAACGAAGCCATGGCCGCGAAAATGGAAACAGCCTTGGGCCGCCGACTCCTTCCCGCAGACGAAATTTCGCTTTCCTGCTACTCAGGTGGAAGTTTCAGGATCCGGAAAGGGAACTTTGCCGGCGTCTATCGCTATAAGGCCAGGACGGAGGTCCTCGACAGGGTAATCCTGGTGGATCCGACGATTGCCCGATCCTTGGCGAACTATACCCTGGGTTATGTATCGGCGTCGCGAAAGGAAGTCACCCTGGCTCCAGCGCAGGATCTCGATTCGCTTTTCGAAGGTGGCCCTGACCGCCAGGAGCCTGAAGCGGAGGGAGTCAGCCTCGACAGTGTCGCCAAGGTCCTGGGAGAAACGGGCGTCAGGGATTCCCTTGTCCTGACCGACCAGGGGGCCTGGAGTTTCATACTAGTGAAGTTCAGGCCTGAGGGCATGCGAATGGCAGCGAAGGAACTTGCGGCCAGCCTGTCCCGATCAGGCATGGGGACGCGCATCCTCGACTGGCGGGCGGCGGCTGGCACGAGCGTGCTGGCCCTGACAGCCCTCCAGGCTGTCTTCTATGTCTCGCTCGCCTTCATCGCCTTCGGGGCTATCCTGGTAATTATGAATAGTTTGGTGATCTCGGTCCTCGAGCGCAGCGCTGAGATCGCCACGATGCGTGGACTGGGGGCAGGGGTCGGGTTCATCCGCACACTGTTCATCATCGAGAGTCTGATGCTGACCTTCGTAGCCTCGCTTGTGGGCATACTCAGCGGCGTAGCTGCTTGCCTGGCCCTGGGTCGGGAAGGCATTCCGATCAGCAACGGTATTCTGGTCACGCTGTTTGGAGGCGACCATATTGTCCCGCTGATCTCGTTCCAGGCGATTGCCTTCCATATGGCATTGGCCCTCGGCATCGGTTCGCTGTCATGGATCTATCCCGTGGCTCTCGCCTTGCGCATCCAGCCTGCCTTGGCCATGACGAGGTAGGGATGGTCTTCTTTCTTGCTTTCCGGAATATCGTCCGCTTGCGCCGCAGATATTTTTTCGTCGCCCTCGCGGTAGCCTTGGGCTTCGCGATGGCAACGATCGTGTCCGGAGCGGCCTTCGGGGCCCTTGATGCCATGAAAGGAAAGGCGGCGCGCTATTTTGCCGGAGAAGTATCCGTGCAGGGTTTCCATGACCCGATCCGTTCCCACCAGAGGATCGAGCGGGCCGATGAACTCGCCGAGGAACTGGCACGGAATATTCCGTCCGTTCGCTTCGCGATTCCACGCAACATATACTACGGTGATGACGCAACCCTGATCTTCGGGGGCGAGACAGTTCGCCAACGACGGCTTGTCGGGGTCGATTTCGCGCGTGATGGCAAGGAATTCTCAGGACTTTCCTTTGTCGAAGGATGCATCGCGGACATCACCCAGGATGCCAGCAAAAGTTCAGTACTGATAAGCGAGGCCGCTGCCTCAATACTCCGGGCCCATGTCGGCGATGATGTCACGCTCTCCCTTCTCACCGATCGGGGGCAATACAATTCGGGCACCTTGGTGGTCAGGGGAATATTCCAGGAGACGAGCCTTTTCGGGTATGTCGCCTACCTTCCTCTCGATACCCTGAATCTGCTTACAGCACGGCCCGTCGGCGCGGCTACCGATATCGCCGTCTACGGCCATCCCGGTACCCTTTCCGTCGACCTGGCCGAGATGGTACGGATGGAACTCTCCAGGACTCACGCTGTCTTTCCTCCGCTCGCCACGAAGGATGCGGTCGACGCTGCCCTCGCCGCGGGCGTTTCCGGGCAGATCTATGCGGTCCTTCCCCTCGAGGGGAACCTTTCGCAGATGCAGGAAATAATGGCAGCCTTCCTCGCGATCACCTACACCGCACTCATCGTATTCGTCTGCATTGTCATGATTGGAATACTGAATACTTTCCGGGTCATCGCCCACGAACGGACAACGGAGGTCGGCACACTCAGGGCGATCGGCATGCAACGGTCCAGCGTCCTGGCGCTGTTCATGCTGGAAGCCTTGTACATGTCCCTGGCCGCCATCCTGGTCGGGCTGGCGCTTGGTTTTCTCGGCTTTGGCCTGCTCTCGTTCGTGGATCTCGGGCGCATCCCGGCGGCGGGACTTTTCACCGTGCACGGGAAAATGCAGTTCCAGCTCGACCCGCTTACTACCGTGCTGGATTTCATAATTATGGTAGCGGCGACAGTAGTGGCTGCAGCCGGCCCGGCGCGAAAGGCATCCCGGATAGATCCGGCGGCTGCACTCAGGATGGAAGCGTGAATAAGCCCAGAATCCTTTCCGTTGCCCTGGTCCTGTCGTTGTTCCTGGCTCCCTGTCATCCAGTGGACAGCGGGATCCTCTCGAGGATCGATGCCCTGGTCTCATTCAGCGACACTGACTTCGGGGCGGAGTATCTGATAGAAAAACGAGATCCCGGAGGATCGATCAGCACCAGCAAGGTGGTGATGTTCAGGCGGGATAGAAGCCGGCAGTTTCTTGTCCTGATCCTGGAGCCGCCTGTCGATACGGGCAAGGGGTACCTGAAATCGGGCGAGAGCCTTTGGCTCTACGACCCCGTCGGGAAAAGCTTTACCTTTACCAATGCCAAGGAACGTTTTGAGAATACGAGTGTCAGGATTTCAGATTTCAATGCGTCCAATTACGCGGAGGATTACCGGGTAGTCTCCCAGTCCTCGGAAAAGCTGGGGAAATTCGATTGCGAGGTCCTGTCCCTCGAGTCCATCCGGGATTCAGCGCCCTTCGCCAAGGTGAAGATCTGGGTTTCCCGGGACAGCCTTGTCCGGAAAACAGAGGATTACAGCCTCTCGGGGCTGCTGATGCGTACCACCGCCGTTCCCACCTACCAGAAAGTCGGCGGGCGCTGGGCACCCTATTCGGTCGTAATTATCGACAATCTCAAATCGAAGCTGATCAGCGGCAAGGTGGAGTACGAGCGAACGACCGTCACCATTACCAAGCCTTCCTTGCGGGCCCTTCCAGACTCAACCTACTCTAAGGAGTACCTCGAGCGGGTGGCGAGATAGCATGACCTTCCGTGCCCATTTCCCTGCAACGAGTCTTCCTTCCTTCATTGCGCTGCTTTGCAGCATGATGCTTTCAGCCCCGGCCCAGTCTGGGGCCCAAGATCTTTCATCTGGTCAGGGTGAAACCGAAGTTGTCCAATTCGATGACCTGTTCTCCGAACCCGGTAGTGATCGGGTTGTCGAGGATTCCGGTATCGATCATCTCCAGGCCTTCGAAGAGACGGCAACGACCCGGGTGTCGGGCTCATACTCAGGCGTATTTTCGGCGGCGGCGGGCTGGAAGGAATGGCCGCTTCTGGAGAATCCCCGAACCGGGCTTACGACGAGCGCTGGCTTCCTCGGTACGGCAGGCATCTCTCTTGACGCCCGCCCGGACCGCGCATTCCACCTGGTGACGGACCTTTCCCTGATCTACGACCCCAGAAGCGATGGCGTCTATACATGGAATTTTGCCAAGGTGATTGTTACCGATCTTTATGTTGACTACAACCTTGCGGACCTTGCGTTCCTGCGATTCGGACAGTTCCTCTGGACCTCCGGCCAGGGAAGGCTCTTTATGCCCGGCAACCTTACGAGCGACGCCGAGACAGGGTTCACGCTCCGGGTCTCTTTTCCGACACTCCTGTCTGGTGTAACCGTCGCCGCCTTGGCTCAATCCGATCTCTTTGAAGATTCCGAAGCTCCGGCCTGGCGCGAGCTGGGCGTTGTTGCTGGTCTAGATCAAATAATTGGTCCTGTCCGGATAGGTTTCACAGGCAGGTATTCTGTTGCCGAGGGCGGATCCTGCCTTATGTCGGTCAAGGGGCCACTTTACGGCACGGATTTGTTTTTCGATGGCGTAGTCACGGACAATGCAACGGGCACTATTGGGTTCAAGGCGCTTGGTGGTTTTTTCCGCGAATGGAAAAATGTCCAGGCATATGGTGAGTACAGCATGGAAATGAGGGCTTCGCCGACCGTCGCTTGGTACCCAGGAAGCCTTGGCCTGGTCTTGGTGTCCAGGGAGTTCATGAATACGCCATTCAAGGCCGGTCTCCAATGGCTGCATAGCGTCACAGATGGTTCCGGCTGTCTCACCTTGGGAGCCAGTTGGGTTTTGGCGTCGCATGTTTCCGCGAAGCTGGCGTTGCCGATAAGCTATGGAGTTTCGGGCTCGAGTTACGTCTCTTCGTCCTTGAATCTTGATCCACTCAAGCGCCGACTGGCGCTTGTGCTCATGGTGACGGTGGAGGGATCCATTTGAATCCATTCCATTGTTGACCCGGCTCGTATTCGATATGCCATCTTCGATGGCAAGTACAAGGAAGACGAATATGGGTGGTTCAAATCAGGGTCCTGTGCTTCGAAGGACCTGCTTTGTCCTCGCCTGCGTTGTAGCCTGTGCCTTTGTCGTGGCCGAGGAGCCGCCCGAAGCTGTGCAGGTACTCGTGACCCCCGGAATCGCCTTTGATGTCGCGGCACTGTCTCCGCTGTCATTCTCTCTCGGCCTTGGACTGTCCTACGCATCCAGGACCTTCGATGTCTTTGGACATGTTTCCGCGCACAATGATGGCAAGTATGGCGCAGAGCTGGTCGACCTTCCCGGAGGCAAGAGCGGTTCCGTGTACGGCGTGGTAGACCAGGGTGGAATTCGTTTTAAGTATGAGCATCTAGCGGTGGCAGTCGGTCGCTTGATCCAGCAGGATGAAATCGATTCTCCATACTCCCTTTTCGTGAATTCCACTTCGCTTTCAACCATGTCCGCATCGCTCACCTTTGATGACGGCATCTTTTTCTACAGGTCCCGCTGGCTCGGCCTGAACCATGATTCAGGCATCTCGGTCGATGCCTGGCCCAATGGCTATCCAGAGCGCGGCGCGACCTACAAGGTCTATGGGCTAAGGACGGGAGAGCTCTCGATCGGCTACCAGGATGTATCGGTGTACACGCAAAGATGGTTCGATGCCGAGTATTTCGTTTCCCCACTGCCTTCGTACATCACGCAGTATGGGCGCTCCACCGATGGCAAGCCCTGGCGCGATACCCATGATGACAATACGATCATGGGAATATTCGTGCTGTGGGATCGACCGGGCGAATTCGAAGTTCAAGCTCAATTTCTCCTTGACGATTTCGGGCTCGGTTTCATCGCACCGGGTCTTAATGACAATCCCTGGCAAATGGCCTTTGAAACCGGCTGCAGGCTGACAACTGATGTTGGCAGATTCGGCTTTTTTGCCGCAATGGCGACGCGATACACCTTTGCACCCTCCTATGGGAACAGCTTCTTTGGTAATTACAACCCATATGGATATACCTACT
>JBMOIK010000037.1:0-18694 GCA_049317365.1 Rectinemataceae bacterium
CGTTATTCTGGCACGTTGGGGAAGAAAGAGGAAATTTTGCCGGGCGGGGAACAACAAAGAGAATACTTCGGCTTGCTCGTCCTGCTGATGACACTTTTGACGCCACTTCTTGCCTTTGCCCAGACCAAGGACCTCCCGTGGAAGATGGCCGTCGTCAAGATGGAAGCCGGCAAGGAAGTCTCTATCCCCTTCAGCCGCCCCCTGGCATTCCATGACGGGGACAAGTTTTTTCTGGTCATTGTCCCCGGCGCCGATGGCTTTATCGACGTGCTCTACGAGGACACTGCCGGGCAACTCGCGGTGCTTTATATAGGCGCAGTCAAAAGCGGTGGAGCAGTCATGCTTCCGGGAGCGACCCAGGCCTTCGAAGTGACGCCGCCGGACGGGACAGAAAAACTCCATGTCTTTTTCGGCGCACAAGCCCCGGCCTCCGTCGAGGCCTTGTTCAAAGGGCTGCCTGCCAGCTCGGCTAAACTTCTGGATGCCATAGCGGCCTACAAGACCTCGCTCTCGCGCCTTGCCGAAGCGCCGGAAAAGCCGGTCCCCATGGGCGGGACGCACCGGGGATTGCTCGACGCAGCGATGACCGAATTCAAGGGTAAGGACGCCTATGTCAAGACCATCCGCTTCGACCACTGACCTGGGTTCTCCCGCCACGCTCATTCCGCTCGGAGTCTGTGCTGCCCTGCTTCTCCTTTCGCTCTCGGGCCTGTTCCAGACCTGGGACCGGGCCTGGTCCGACCTGTGGCTCCGGACTCGTGTCAGTTCCCAGCCGCTACCGCTGAACCCCCGTATCATGCCAGTTGATCTGAACGACAGGGCGGAGCGGAACCTCGGAGCGGCGGTAGACAGCAGGAGGGCTTTTGCCGATCTGTTCACGGTGCTTGGAGACGGGAAGCTCGCAGGGGGGATGGACTTCCTGTTTTCGGGGAGTGCTGATCCTGCTGGAGATGCCGCCATGGTCGAGGCAGCCTCGAAGATGGATGGCCTCGTCCTCGCCGTTGTGCCGATCGACCAGGGAACCAACAAGTTCACCGGCAAGGAACTTTCAGGGGAGGAGACAGCGATCCTCACGAAGCAGCTCTGGCATCCCAAGGTCAAGAACGCGGGGCGCATTCCAATTGCTGAAACCTTTCTCCTTCCGAACCTGTCCCTCGCCAAGGGCAGCAGCTTCCTGGGCCACATCGGTGTCCGGCCAGACAGCGACGGGCTCTATCGCAAGACTGCGCTCTTTTTCAGATGGGAGGGCGGCTACATGCCCAGTCTGGCGCTGGCCCTGGCAGCTTTCAAGCTCAAGATTGATCCGTCGCAGGTCACGATCGACGCGGGGCGCTTTGTCGAGCTGCCAGCCAAGGATGGAGCGATCCGGATCCCGGTCGATGAGGAGGGCTACGCATGGATACCCTATCCTGGCAGTTGGGACAAAGGCTGGAAGCGCATCCCGATGGACAAGGTCGTGGCAGCGGCGGCTGATGTCGACCTGGAAAGCGAAATGCTGGACGCGCTGGGTGACGGCCTGGTCATTGCCGCAGACCTGACAACCAGCCACAAGGACTTCGGCCCGACCCCCATTGAATCCATCTACCCGCTTTCCGGCATCCACACAAGCCTTCTCAACGGCATCCTCAACCGCACATTCCTCCGCTCGCCTGGCTCGTCCGAGATAGTGGCAGTTATTATATTCATGATACTTGGTATCCTGTTTGTGACAAGCCGAAGGGCTCCCTGGAGCCTCCATGCCGGCTTTGCTGCCCTGGCCCTGCTGGTACTGGTCTGGTCAGTCGTCTCATGGTGGTGGTTCCTTGTAGTTCCCTGGTTCTGCCCACCCTTTGTCGCGGTTGTCGGTGCATGGGGAGCAGCAGTAGTCCTGCGCCTCGCCAAGATACGCCAGGATCGCGCCCTCATGGAAAGCGCTCTTTCCCGCTACTTTCCCCGCGCCTTGGCCAGTCGTGTTCTCAAGGAGGGCAAGGTCGATCTCAAGCCCGCCGACAAAGACCTCAGTGTGATGTTTTCCGACATCTCGGGCTTTACGAAATGGTCGAGCGACAAGCCTCCTGAGCTGGTTCACGCCTTCCTGTCCGATTACCTCGAGTCCATGGCCTCCATCCTTTTCGCGCAGGGTGGCACCGTCGACAAGTTCATGGGAGACGGGATACTCGCGTTTTTCGGCGACCCCTTCGAACAGCCCGACCACGCGGATCGCTGCGTCCGGGCGGCAATGGACATGCAGCTCAGGGTCAAGGAACTCTGCAGCGTGTGGGCTCCCAAGGCGGGCATCGACCTGAAGGTACGCATCGGCATAAAAACAGGAAGGGTCATTGTCGGCAATCTCGGATTAATTACCCGCATCGAATATACGGTGATTGGTTCGGCCGTCAACCTCGCGCAGCGCATGGAAAGCAATGCCCCCCTCGAAGGCATCCTTGTGACGGGCGAAACAAGGTCGAGGCTCGGCGACCGCTTCCGCTTTTCGCCCCTCGAAGTGAAGGTAAAGGGCTACGACAACTGCTTCGAGGCCTATGTGGTGGAGGGCGAAGCGTAGCGGCATCGGCAGGCCGCGAAGGGTCGGACCCCAAAACAACCACACTCTTCGACGGCGCGGAATGCGCCAACGGCGTTTCAGCTCACGACGCGAACATCATATTTGGCGACATTCTCGTCGCTGCTGACGAGGGACATCCCCTCCAATGCCGCTTGCACCACCAAAAGCCGGTCAAAAGGATCGCGGTGATGGAGTGGGAGTTCCTGGACCGCGCGCGCATGATCCCAAGTAATTGGAAGTTCTATGAACCCTTCCGAACGCAGTTGTTTCATGTAGTGTGCTTCGATGGCCAGTTTGCCGATGGCTGCCTTGATGCTGATTTCCCAGACGGTCGCCGAGCTTACAAAGCAGGTATTGCGCTTATCCTGGATCGCGCTTCTCTGCCGCACCGACAGCTTGGGATCATCAGTCAGCCACCAGATCACGGCATGAGTATCGAGGAGGAGGTCCATTATCAGTCTTCCATGCCCAAGGACCGGGCAATATCTTCTGGCAAATCGTCAAAGTCGGGAGCCATAGTGATCTTCCCACGAAGCGCACCAGGCTTGCGCTCCTGTACATCCTGGACATAGGCATGGATAACGGCGATTGGGGTCCCGCCCTTCTTGATGATGACTTCTTCTCCAGCCTGCACTTTTTCCATGAGTGCGGAAAAATGGGCCTTTGCTTCAGTGATCGTGTTGACTATCATGCGTACTCCAATCAAACCAGAACAGATCTGGTCTGATTCGATGATACAGAAGCTCCGGTTGGCCGTCGAGTGTCAGGGCCCACCGTGGGTACTCGCTTTTTACGACGCGGGCCACTACGGCGAAGGTCTCCGTAATGATTCCTAAGGCAATCGCCTTGATTCCAGCAATGGAGTTGGCATATGCTTGGCATATGCTGAAGATGAGCCATGCCAGCCTTTTCCGCAATGGTCGGAATCAGGCCGTACGGATTCCCCGGGAAATGGAATTGCCCGGCAAGGAAGTGATCATCTATCGGGAGGGGATCAAATTGATTATTGAACCGATAGATACGCCCAAGAATTTGATCGAAGTGCTTGAGGGAATGGCTCCTATCGATGAGGAGTTGCCGAATGTAGATATCGGCTTGCTGACCTTGGATGATATCCGCTTATGACGGGAGACAGGACACATCTTCTGGATACCAACATCCTGTCCGCCCTTGCAAAAGATCCCCACGGCAGGGCTTTGGGACGTCTCCAGGCACTGGGAGCCGAGCGGATTTGCACAAGCGTCATTGTCGCCTGCGAAATCCGCTTTGGACTTGCAAAAAGAGCTTCGGCGGCATTGACCGAAAGGCTCTCCACTATGCTTGCCGCGCTCGAGATTTTGCCGCTTCTGCCGCAGATGCAGGAGCATTATGCTGAAATTCGCGTGCATCTTGAGAAGGCTGGACTGCCCATTGGTCCCAATGATTTGCTCATTGCAGCCCAAGCTCGTAGCCTCGGCTTGACTGTCGTGACCGACTATGTTGGCGAGTTCTCACGAGTCCCTGGATTGCTTGTTGAGAATTGGCTGGAATCTGGCTGACGGGCCTGCGGGGTCTGACCTTCACTCCGCATTATATGATACCCACTCGAATAAGCAGGGCCATTTGGCCCGGATTCCCGAAAAGGCCGGACAATCGCCAAGGGTCAGCATTTTCCCGTTCTATTAGTCTTAGGTCACGGGAACAGGGATTCCATATGTTGGACGGGAACAAGCAGAAAAATGGCTGCACTGTAGAATCTGACTTGGGCAAAGGTACAGCTCGGGGAAGGGGGCAGGATTGTCAAAGCATTTTGCCAATGCCCACTGCGTAGCTATCTTCCAGAGAGTGATCGGAGGAGTTTCCCATGTTGTTGAAATCAGCATCTCGATACTTAGTCTTCCTTGCCATAGCCTTGCTTTCCTTTTCATCCTTCGCCCAGCAAGGACCCCTGTCCCTTGTCCCCACGGTGGATCCCGTCCGCTACTCGGGGCTCTGGTATGAGGTCGCGCGCTTTCCGCAGTTTTTTGAAAATAACCTGGTCGGGGTGACGGCGAAGTACGAGATTCGAGCCGATGGCAGGATCGATGTTACCAATGCGGGCTTTAAGGGCACGCTTGATGGTCCCCCCAGCGTGGTCCATGCCATTGCCCGCGTGCCCGATCCGGGGAAGCCGGCAGCCCTCAAGGTGAAATTCTTCGGACTCTTCGAGGCTGATTACCTCATCTTCGGGCTCGACGAGGTGGGCTACAGCTGGGCCCTGGTCGGCGACAATTCAAGGAAGCAACTCTGGTTCCTGTCCCGCACAGCGACCCTCGGCGAGGCTACCCTCGCGCGGATGCGGGAACTGACGGCGGCTAGCGGTTACGACCTTTCGAAGCTGGTGATGGTACCGCAGCGCTGACTACCGTAGGCGAGGCCGATTGGGTCGGGCTATCATCGCCCCATGGCACTGGATACAGGGACGGCATCGGGAAGGGGAGGCGCGCGGAGCGCCACCTCACTGGGCACGCTCGTAGGGGCCCTGACCTATTCGATGTGGGGGCTCTTCCCGCTCTACTGGAAGCGGCTTTCCGGTATCGAAGCCTTCCAGGTGCTGTCCCATCGCATCGTGTGGGCTGCTGCTTTCTGCATTCTGGTTCTGGTACTGACGGGACGCCTGGGCGTCCTTGCCGAGATTGCGCGGAGCAGGAAACGCCTGCTGGTCGCAGCCCTAGCCGCCTTGTTGGTGACAATTAATTGGGGTGTATACATTTGGGCTGTCAACGCAGGCCATATCATAGATTCGGCCCTTGGCTATTATATTAATCCACTTTTTTCCGTAGCCTTCGGGGCTATCTTCCTCAGGGAGAAGCTCGATCGATTTACGATCGTGGCAGTGAGTATTGCGGCTGCCGGCGTCATTGCGGCGACGGTCATGCTGGGAAGGCCGCCGATCATCCCCCTGGTCCTGGGCTCCAGCTTCGGACTCTATGGCCTCGTCAAGAAAAAGGCAGCCCTCGATCCGGTTGCAGGCCTTGCCGTCGAGACTCTTGTCCTATCACCCTTCGCGCTGGCCTTCCTTTTTTCAAGGCACCTCGCCGGTATGGGAGGCTTTGGCGGCCCTGACGGCATCGCCACCCTCATGCTTGCCCTGGCGGGTCCGGTCACCGCCATCCCCCTCATGACCTTCGCCTTCGCCACCAACCGCATCACCCTCCAGAGGCTTGGCTTTGTCCAGTACATCTCCCCGAGTCTGCAACTCCTCCTGGGGCTCTTTTTGTACCACGAGGCCCTCTCGCCAGCCCTGATGGTTGCCTTCGCCTCGGTGTTCGTAGCAGTGATCATTTACGCAGGAACCCGTCGCAGGAGCTGAAGACTTCGTGCTGCCGGGTCTGAACCCCTGGCTCGGACGAGGGTTTCCCCCCAGACTCCCCCTGACTCGCGCCAGAAATATCCGATAGCTGTTGATCCTACCTTGTGGCTTGGGCTGTTCGCTGCTATACCAAAGCGAACACAGATCAGCCGCGCCATCCGCATATTTCCAGGGGGCGGCACAAAGGAGAGCAGCATGAAGAAGTCAGCGAAATTCATTCTCCTCGCCCTCGCCTTCGCCCTTGTGGCGGGAGCGGCGGCCTGGGGACAGCCGGCGGCCGGGAGCAATCTCACGGTCGGCATCCTCCTCGTCGGTCCCTACAACGACCATGGCTGGAGCCAGGCTACCTATGATGGCCTGACCTACGTCACCCAGAAGGTGGCGGGGACCAAGATGGTCTACATCGACAAGGTGAATCCGGCCGACCGCCCGGGCACCACGGCTTCCCAGCTTGGCGAGAGCCTTGTCGAGCAGGGCGCGAAGATGGTCATCTTCAACTCCGACGACATGTCCGACGAAGCCGCCAAGTTCGCTGCGGCGCATCCGGACATCTTTGTCATCTTCGCATCCGGTGACACGACCTGGAAAGACGGGAAGAACTTCAAGAATCTTCCGAACATGGTCTGCATCATGGGCAAGATGGAGTACATGAAGATGGTAGCCGGCGTCGCCGCCGCCATGACCACCAAGACTGGCAAGATCGGCTTCCTCGGGCCCCTCATCAACGATGAGACCCGCCGCCTGGCTGCCTCTGCCTACCTCGGCGCCAAGTACGCCTGGGTCAACTACCTCAAGAAAGACATCTCCAAGCTCGATTTCAAGGTCACCTGGATCGGCTTCTGGTTCAACATCCCTGGCGTTACCTCCGATCCCACCCAGGTTGCCGATGATTTCTTCAATTCAGGCTATGACGTCGTGATTTCCGGCATCGACACCACCGAGGCTGTCGCCGAGGCCGCCAAGTACCAGGCCAAGGGCCAGAAGGTCTGGGCAGTCGCCTACGACTACAAGGACGCCATCAACGAGGGCAAGACTGTCGCCCTCGGCGTTCCCTACTTCAACTGGGGTCCCTCCTTCGCCGTCGCCGCCAAGTCGGCCATGGGTGGTTCCTGGAAGAGCCACTGGGAGTGGAATGCTCCGGACTGGAAGAACATCAACAATCCTGACACTTCCCCCGTCGGTTTTGTCAAAGGCGCCGTCCTCACCAAGGACGCCGCCGCCGCGGTCGACAAGTTTGTGGGCGAGCTCGGCAAGGGCCTCAACCTCTGGACCGGCCCCCTCGACTTCCAGGACGGAAGCGCCTTCCTGAAGGCCAAGGAAGTCGCCACCGACAAGCAGATCTGGTACCTGCCCCAGCTCCTTAAGGGCATGTCAGGACAGAGCGTTTCCAAGTAAGCGCTTGATCTGTAGTTTCTGATACCGAAGGGGCTGTCCGAATGCGGGCAGCCCCTTTTCTCATGAGTCTGGCAGCTCCGATCTGCTCGATAATGCTGACCGCAGGCTCACTCGTCTTCGCCTTGCGCCGATATGGGCCTGAGAGAAGTTTGGAAGACACATTCTCAGGGGCTTCCCTGACTCAGATAGGGTAGTGGTCACATCGAGAGGTTGAAATTGCTTCGATTGCAATTGCAGTAAGCGTCTTTGGCTGCATAGAAGAGGTTCTGACCATCAAAGAAGGAGAAGAGGCGCTTGACGGCCAGCTCTGCCAGCATCTGATCCCCTAACAAGGTTTTAAAAAAATAACCCCGACGGGGGCACGAGGCTGATCCAGCGGGGAGCAAATCCAAACAAGTTCCAAAAGTCCCTCATCGTCGTCGATTATGGAACATTGTGGTTGACTTTCGCTGATTTTTATCCCCCCGCAAGCATACCTGTCATGCAATTCCTTGGTCTTTCGTCCATGGAGCACGTGCAGATCGGTGGCGGCACGAAAAGCCAATCCGTCTGGAACCTGGGCGGTAGTGCCAACCTCTACCTGTCCCTCCCCTCGCTGCAGATCAAGGGTCTGGTTCCGCGTCTCGGTGTCGGCTGGATAGGAAAGCAATAATTCCCGCGTAGCTATTCCGACGCGAAAGATTCAAAACCGGTGAAGCGCTGTGTTCGATCCAAGCTTCCGACCCCTCACTCTTTCTGCTTGACAATCCCAGCTCTGTCCCCACATATGAGATGTCTGATATCTGATATCAGGTCACGACGCCAGCTTTGTGTGGAGGAATGCATTACCAAGCAACTTGCCCGGATGTCCCTTGATGTCGCCGTCCATGACCATATTGTCCAGCACATCCTGGGCAATGGGCTCAAGGCGGGAGACCCCCTCCCTTCGGAAAAGCAGCTTGCTGATGACTTGGGCGTAGGCAGGAGTTCGATACGGGAGGCGGTCAAGAAGCTCCAGTCCCTCGGGATTGTCGAGGTCAAGCACGGTACAGGACTCTTTGTCCGCGAAAGCAACTTTGACCCCCTGCGGGAAATGGTGGGCTACGTGATCCGCTTTAGCCCACGGGCCCTCGTGGAGCTGGGGAAGGTCAGGTTCCTCCTCGAACGGGCGGCCATCGAAGAGGTCGTTCCCCTGATCGGGCAGGCGGATATTCGCAGGCTCGAGGAGATCCTTGAGCGCTGGGCCCAGGTTGCGGCCAGCGGCGGGCTATGGGACCACTTCGACAATGAGTTCCACCGTGTCCTCTACGGTCCCCTCGGCAACACCATGCTCACCATGCTGCTGGAAGAATTCTGGGCGGCCTTCGAGCAGCTTGACGACCCCATCCTCCACGAGATCAGACCAGCCGACGAGGTGATCGGGGATCACCGCGGCATCCTCGAGGCTGTGATGGCCGGAGACCCGGCCCTTGCACGGCTCAGGCTTACGAAGCATTTCGAGCATCTCCAGAACTGCATTGTACTTATGCGCGAGGGGAAGGACCGGCCATGAGGCTTCCCTGTCCCGCAGCCTTTAAGACCATCATCGACCCACGGGGTCGAAAAGGAGACTGACATGTCCAACAAGAACGAGACGAACAAGGGCGGCGACTCGTCCGGCCGCGGTTCCGTCGCGGGGTACAAGGTGAATTTCCCTGCACGCATGAGGGCCTACACCGAGGCCGAGATCGCCGCAGTCGTCGATGTCATGCGGAACGGGGAGGTCCAGACCCAGGGGCCCTGCCTGAAGAAATTCGAAGCCGACTTCAAGGCCTATTCGGGGGCGAACTACGCATTCGGCGTCGACAACTGCATGAACGCCCTGCGCCTTGCCTCAATTCTCTGTCGTATCGGCCCTGGGGACGAGGTGATCGCCCCCGGCTATACCTTCTGCGCTTCGGCCATACCCTTTGGCACGACCGGCGCTACCCTGGTCTGGGCTGATATCGACAAGGACAAATGGGTCATCGATCCGCGCGACATCGAGCGAAAAATCACCGCGCGCACCAAGGTCCTTCTGGTCGTCCACCTCCTGGGGATGCCAGCGGACATGCCGGCCATCCTCAAGATCGCCGAAAAGCATGGCCTCCGCGTCGTCGAGGACTGCGCCCAGGCACCGGGAGCGGCCCTCCACGGGAAGAAGCTCGGGACCTACGGCGACTTTGGCTGCTTCAGCTTCCACGGAGCCAAGAACATCACCACGCTGGGAGAGGGCGGGATGCTCACGGTCAAGTCCGACGCGGATGCAGCACTCGTGCCAGGCCTCCGGCATGACGGACTCCGCCCCTTCCCCGCAGGCCGCGAACGCTACTGGGTGCCTGCCATGACCAATGTCGACCTCGACCTCGAAAAGGTCTGGCCCAACAACTTCAGCATCGGTGAAGCCCAGTGCGCCCTCGGCAGCGAGCTCCTGAAGACCCTCGACGAGAAGAACGACATCGTCATCGCCCAGGCCGCAAGGCTCCGCGCCGCCTTGAAGGATGTTCCCGAACTCAGGTACATCACGATTCCCCAAGGCTACCACATGGTATTCCACCAATTCGTCCTTCATTTTGACGGTTCGAAATTCGGGAAGAACCGCAACGACCTTTTGGATTATCTGACCGAAACGGCTGGCATCCGCGCCATCGTCCAGTACTACCCGCTGTACCGCTATCCCCTCTTCCAGAAGCTCGGAGCCAGCTTGCATGACTGCCCCGTCCTCGAGGACTGGTGGGACAACTCCTTCAGCCTGCCCTGGTGGATCGGGATGCCCAATGAGACCCTGGACTACCTCGTGGAATCGCTCAAGGCGGGCATCGCGGCCCTCAAGGCCGACAAGGCATGAAAAGGCGCGTCATTCCCGGCACTGCGCTGGAGGTATCGCCCCTCTGCCTCGGGACGATGACCTTCGGCACCCCTGTGCGAGAGCCCGAGGCGATCAAACTAGTTCATAGGGCCTTGGATCTCGGCATCAATTTCATCGACACGGCCAACATGTATGAGGGCTACACCCGTTATGCGGGCTCTGCTGGCGGCGTCGGGGAGGAGATCCTCGGCCGGGCCCTGAAGGGGAGATGGGACAAGGCCATCGTGGCCACCAAGGTTGGCATGAAGATCGGGCCTGCGGATGATGACCAGGGCCTGAGCCGGAAGCATGTCTTCCGCGAGATCGACCGCTCCCTCGCTCGGCTGGGTTGCGACTGTGTAGACCTCTATTATATGCACCGGGCTGATCCTGCGACAGCGCTGACTGAATCGGTCAAGGCCTTCAATGACCTGATCGATGCGGGGAAGGTGCGCCACTGGGCGATCTCCAATTACAGCGCGGCGCAGATCACCGAGTTGCTTGCAGTCTGCGACAGCAATGGCTGGAGGCGGCCGGTGGCCCTCCAGCCGCCCTACAGCCTCTTGAAGCGCGACATCGAGGCGGAGATCCTGCCCCTGTGCGAGCGCGAGGGCATCGCGGTCTTCCCCTACCAGGTGCTGCAGGGCGGCCTCCTTTCCGACAAGTACCAGCGCGGCGCGGCAGTGCCACCGAATTCACGGCAGGCGGAAAAGCCCGAGTGGACCATGCCCCTGGACGAGGGGATGTTCGATCGGCTTGAGGCCATAAAGGCCGAGGCTGCCGCGAAGGGACGCAGCCTCCTTCAGCATGCCCTGCAAAGCCTCCTCGAACGTCCGATGGTCCTTTCCCTCGTGGTCGGAGTGAAGACACAAGCACAGATCGAGCGCCTGGCAGCCGCTGTCGAAGGGCCGGGGGCGCCGTGAATAAATAGAACCAAATGCTTGTAACAGCGCACATAGAGTACGGAATGGAAAGGAGGGGCCCCGGCTCAAGGGCGGGCGTTTTCGGGAACATGTCGCTGACGCGGACCCCCGGGGAAACTCCGGTGGGTCTGACTTCGATCAATTGACTGCGATTTTTAGGAGGACTCGATGAGGAGAAACTGGCTTTGGTTCGTCGTGGCACTGGTCATGTTTTCCACGGCGATGGATCTCTCGGCCCAGAAACAGAAGATCAGCTTCTGGGCCTTTGGCAGCGAGGAAGCGGCCAAGGGCGATACTGGTGAACTCTGGAAGGACTTCTATACGAAGACCTTCGACCAGTACATGGCCACGCACAAGGATGTCGAGATCAGCTTTGCCATCCGCGGCTACGAGGCCGGCGGAACGACGCTGTTCATGGACACTGCCGTGGCTGCAGGCACCCCCCCGGACATCTACCTGGATTCCAACATGAGGATTTCCAAGTACTACAACCAGGGCCTTACCGCAGATCTGAGCGCGGTCCTCTCGGCTGCCGACAAGAAACAATACGGCAATATCCTGAAGGACTTCACCGCGCCGGACGGGAAGCTCTGGGGCGTCCCGGTGAGCGGCGGCTATTGGGACTACATCATCAACAAGACCCTCTTCGACAACAAGGGTCTGTCGAATCTCCTGCCCAAGGCTCCCGACTACACCTGGACCACCGAGCAGTACCTCAAGGCTGCCCGCGCGATCAACGATCCTGCGAACGGTCTCTATGCCACTGCCTTCTTCGCCAAGAGCCCCTCGATGGACTCGGCCTTCAATGCCTTCTTTGGCGGCTTCCCCGGCGTGGAGTTCTATGACCAGAAGACGAAGACCTTCAAGATCAACAGCCCGAAGGCCATCGAAGCCCTCAAGTTCCTCCATACCATGCTGGACGAGAACCTCATCGTTCCCGGCGGTGCAGGCTTCATCGACGACGACATCGACCCCTACTGGATCAACCAGCAGATCGCGATGATCGGCGGCGCCAACTGGTATGCCAAGATCACGAACAAGGCCATCAAGGAACAGGGACTTCCTCCCTTCGAGTACATCCTGGCTCGCTATCCGAACAAGGTCGGCGCTCCTCCGACTCCGGTAGCCACCTCGGACCCCGACGGCTTCATCGTGTTCAAGCAGAAGGACCCGAAGAACATGGCCCGGATCATCGACCTGATCAAATACCTGCAGAGCCCCGAGGTCGCCTCGAGCATCGCCGGTGGCTGGTCGAAGGTTCCCCTCCGCGCTGATGCCAGGAATCCCTTCGGCGACAAGGACCCGGACCAGAAATCCTGGACCGACGCGGCACGCAAGTTCGGCACGGCGAACTACTACTACAACACCGGCGTCCCGAATTTCAACGAGGTCCGCCAGGCCTGGGCCGAGGCAAGGCAGGCCTTCCTCCAGAAGGATGCCAACATCCAGAAGATCATGGACGACTTCGTGAAGCGGGCCAACCAGATCGTCAAGCAGTAAGGCTGTAATTGTAATGGAAGAGCCGGCGGGGCGGCCGCAAAGCCGTCCCGCCGCACTGTAAGCCCGCCGAAAGGAAGAGGACTGGATGAAGAGACGAAGAGGGCGGGCATCCCGCTTTTCATGGGCGCCCTATGTCCTCATCGCCCCGGGTTATGCAGCCTTCCTGGGCTTGATCCTCGTGCCCCTGGCCTATTCCATCTACCTTTCATTCTTCAATGCCTCGTTCAACCTGGGTGCCAAGACCTTCGTGGGCTTTGGCCAGTACCTCATCCTCTTCGAAGACCCGGTCTTCCAGCAGGCCCTCATGAACACCTTCAGGTACGTCATCATCGTCGTGCCAGCGGCAATCATCATGTCCCTGGGCCTGGCGCTGATGATCGAGCGCTTCGGAAGCCGGATGCAGGGGCTGATCCGGGGCGCCTTCTACCTGCCGACGGTAGCAGGGGGGGTCATCCTTTCAATTGTGTGGATCTGGCTCTTCAATCCCACCTACGGCCTCCTCAACCATGGCCTTGGCCGCCTCGGCATCAAGCCCGTGCTCTGGCTGGCCGAGGCGTCGACTAGCTACATCTCGGTCTGCATCGTCATGCTGACCTACACCATAGGGCAGCCCATCATCCTCTTCCTTTCCGGGCTCGCGGGCATCTCCCAGGACATCCTCGACGCGGCGACGGTCGACGGGGTCAACGCCTGGCAGCGCATCTTCCTGATCAAGGTTCCCTGCCTCAGGCCTGTCATGCTCTTTGTCCTGGCGACCCTCACAATACAGATCTTCCAGTCCTGGGAGACGGTCTTCATGCTGACCCAGGGCGGACCGAACAACTCCAGCACCTCGCTGGTCTTCATGATCTACCAGACAGCCTTCATCTCCTCGAGGTTCGGCAAGGCTGCGGCGATCGGTGTCGTACTGACTGCGATCATCATGATTGTGACCATATTCCAGATCCGATTGTGGAAAGAGCAGGAATGAAGGATGAGAGGTCTTCCATGAGACATTCCCGAGGGATCACGGGCACCCTGCGGCCCTGGGCCAGCGACCTCCCCGTCAAGCTTCTTCTCGTTCTCCTGACGCTGCTCTTCCTCCTTCCCCTCTACTGGATGTTTTCAGGTTCGCTGAAGCTCCAGTCGATCACCATGAGCGTCCCGCCGGAGTTCTTTCCGAAAAAGCCGACCCTCGCCAACTGGACAAAGCTCCTCAACGGCTCCTGGCCGATCTGGGCCTGGCTCCGGAACAGCGTGCTGGTATCGCTCTTGACCTGCTTTTTCGTGGTCACCATCAGCTCGATGGCGGGCTTCGCCTTTGGCACCAAGAAATTCGCCGGTGCAGGCATCCTCTTCTTCCTCCTCCTGGCGACCATGTTCCTCCCGCCCCAGGTGATGTTCATTCCCCTCTTCCTCTGGGTCCGTACCCTCCACCTTACCGACAGCCAGCTCGGTGTCTACTTCGCGATGGCCCTCCCGATGATCGCGAGTCCCTTCGGCATCTTTTTGGTGAAGCAGTTCGCCTCGGGCATTCCCAAGTCGATCATCGAAGCCGCCACGATCGATGGTGCCTCCGAGCGGCAGGCCTTCATGAAGATCGGCCTGCCCCTCCTCAAACCTGCCCTGGCGACCCTGGCCATATTCACCTTCAACGCTTCCTGGAACAATTTCATGTGGCAGTCCATCCTCTCCAACGAGCGGGTGAACTTCACGATACCGGTCGGTGTGTCCTACATCGCACGGACGCCAGCCTTCGGGAAATCGGTTACCGACATCGGCCTGATGATGGCCGGCGGGAGTTTCGGAGCCCTCTTCATGGTCCTGTTCTTCATTCTTTTCCAGGGATATTTCGTCAAGGGAATCACCTCGGGTTCCGTGAAAGAGTAAGGTGCGGACACTGTCATCCTCGGGCACTGTCGATCTTTTTTCCCCTTCAAAGCTCAAGCTGTAGTATTCTGTCCCCGCATCGGTCCCGGATGGGTCCGCGATTTTGTATCATTCATGGAGCAGCCCATGCGGGTCGAGCTACGAGCGATAACCAAGACTTTTGGCACGTTGAAGGCCAACGATTCCATCACGTTGGATATTCCTCCCTCCACCATCCAGGGACTCCTTGGTGAGAACGGGGCGGGGAAGAGCACCCTCATGAAGATCCTGTCGGGCTTCATCTCCCATGATTCGGGCGAGATCGTCCTCGATGGGAAGCCGGTCAGCATCGACTCGCCGGCCGATTCGATACGGCATGGCATCGGTATGCTCCACCAGGATCCCCTCGATTTTCCTCCCTTCCGACTGATCGAGAATTTCATCCTCGGTTCCCAGAGCGGCATCTTCAAATCACGCAGCCTTGGCCGAGGGCTGGGCATCGGCCGGAAGCAAGCCACCGCGGAATTCCGTGAACTCTGCACGCGCTTTGACTTTGACCTCGATCCCGACTCCTGGGTCGACAGCCTCACCGTCGGCGAGCGCCAGCAACTCGAGATCCTCAGGCTGCTCAGGCTCGGCGCCAGGGTCCTCATCCTGGACGAGCCTACAACCGGCATCAGCCTCCCCCAGAAGTTGAAGCTCTTTGCGACTCTCAAGAAACTGGCTGCCGAAGGCATGACCGTCATCTTCGTGTCGCATAAGCTCGAGGACGTCGACTTCCTCTGCGACAGCGCGGCTGTCCTCCGGCAGGGACTCCTCGTGGGCTCGGCCGCCCGGCCCTTTTCCTCGAAGGCCCTGGTCGAGCTCATGTTCGGCAAGGAGCTGCCGAAGCGTGAAAGGCGCCACGAGAAGCCAGGCAAGGGCGTGCTCCGGGTCAAGAATGTCGCCCTCGAGGGCAAGAGGCTCCACATGGAAGCCCTCGACCTCGAGGTCTGTGCCGGCGAGGTCATCGGCTTTGCGGGGATGGAAGGATCGGGACAGGACCTCCTTTTGGGGGCCTGCGCGGGACTTTCGCAGCCGGTGGAGGGCTCGGTCTGCCTTGACGAGGGGGCGACCGACATGGTCGGCCAGAGCCATCATGTCTTCCGCAAGGCGGGAGTCGCCTGGCTGCCCGCCGCCCGCCTCGAAGCGGGCCTCGTACCCGGCCTCACCCTCACCGAGCACTTCATCCTCGCCGAGGGCATGAAGGGAGTCTTCATCGACCGCAAGAAGGCCACGGCCCTGACTGAATCGCGCATCGCGTCCTTCCGGATAAAGGGAAGGCCTGACAGTACTGTCGAGTCGCTTTCGGGCGGCAACCAGCAGCGCGCCCTCCTCGCCCTCCTCCGGACCCAGCTTTCACTGATCCTGGTCGAGCATCCCACGCGGGGCCTGGACATCGAGTCGACCGCCTACATCTGGGCCAAGCTGCGCGACCGCTGCGCCCAGGGCACCTCGGTCATCTTCATCTCCTCCGACCTCGACGAGATCCTGGAATATTCGGACCGCGTCCTGGTGTTCTTTGCGGGCAAGGTCTCGCCTCCCCTCGATACATCCGAACTCAACGTGGAGCGCCTCGGCAGCCTGATAGGTGGCAGGGGCTGGGAGGACTTCGCGTTGAAGAAGGCCGAGGTTTCCAAGGAGGGCGCCCATGCGTAACACGAGGCTCTCCCGCTTCGCCTTCGATGCCGGCGGCATCCTCTTTGCCTTCCTCGTCACGACCCTCGTACTTGTGGCGGCCAAGGCCCCGCCCCTCCAGGCCTTTGGCAACATCGTCGATGGGGCGGCGGGTTCCTGGAACGTGGCGGCCAACGTCCTGGTATCCTGGGTTCCCCTCGTGCTGGTGACCTCGGGACTCCTTGTGACCTTTACCGTGGGACTCTGGAACATCGGCATCGAGGGACAGATAATCCTCGGTGGCGTCTTTTCCACCTGGGCCCTCCGGAGCCTCCAGGCTTCGGCCCTCGATCCTGCCCTTATCATGGTAATTGCCATAATCGCGGGTATGGCCGGCGGGGCCCTCTGGGCGATGCTGGCCGGAGCCTTGAAGACCTTCGGCGGGGTCAACGAGATCTTCGGAGGGCTGGGGCTCAACTTCGTCGCAACTGCCATCAACCTCTGGCTGATCTTCGGTCCCTGGAAACGCCCCGGCGTCGCCTCGATGTCGGGAACCCTCCCCTTCGATCCAAAGCTCTGGCTGCCGACCCTGTCTCCCGAATCACGTCTGTCTCCATCGAGCATTGTCATCGCGATCCTGGCGATCCTGGCGGTCTTTGTCCTCGTGCAGGGCACCTACTTCGGCCTCCGGCTGAAGGCGGTCGGCAAGAACGCGAGGGCCGCCTATGTCCTGGGAGTGCCGACCTGGCAGCACATGATGGCCGCCTTCGCCCTCTGTGGCCTCTTCGCCGGTCTCGCCGGCAGCATGCAGGTCCTGGCCGTCTATCACCGCCTGATCCCCTCGATCTCCTCGGGCTACGGATACCTGGGCCTCATGGTGGCCATGCTGGTGAACTACAACGTGGTCTTTGCAGCCCCGGTGGCCCTTTTCTTCGCCGCCCTCAACGTGGGCTCCATCCAGCTGCCCATCGTCCTCAAGCTCGACTCCGCGCTCGCCGGAGTCCTCCAGGGCAGCCTGGTCCTCTTCGTGATACTGGCAAAAGGCGCGAAGGACCGCTTCCTCGGCCCTGCCACTACTGCGCCGCCGGCCGCTACTGCGCCGCCGGCCGCTACTGCGCCGCCGGGAGCAGGCACGGCGCTGCCGCTGCCTGCCGCAGAAGCACCCGCTGCGGGGGAGGCAACGAAATGAACGAATCCATCCTCCTCGCTGGCCTGGCCGGCGTCCTTTTCTCGGCGGCACCGATCATCTTCGCCGTGATGGGCGAGACCATCTCCGAGCGCGCGGGTGTCATCAACCTCTCGATGAACGGCACCATCCTCCTGTCGGCCATGGGGGGCTTTGCCGTCTCGGTTGCCACCAATTCCCTCATTCTCGGCTTTGTGGCCGGGGCGGTCATCGGAGCCCTCGTGGCCCTCGTGGTGGCCTTTGCGTCGATAACGCTGAAACAGTCGCAGGTCGCTGTGGGCTTTGTGCTTACCCTACTGTGCCGTGACCTCGCGTATTTCCTGGGCAACCCCATCATGGGCCAGGTCGGTCCCCGCCTCCCGGAGATCCCGGTGCCGGTACTGAAGGAGATTCCCATCATCGGCCGGCTCTTCTTCACCCAGGACCTGATGACCTACCTGTCCTTCATCCTCGTGATCGCGACCTGGCTCTTCATCTTCAAGACAAGGCCCGGGCTCGAGCTGCGGGGCATCGGCGAAAAACCTGCCGCCTCCTACGTGCGCGGTGCCAACGTCGAGCGCCTCCGCTATTTCTACACTGCCCTCGGCGGAGCCCTGGCGGGCATCGCGGGGCCGATGTACTCGCTGTCGGTCAAGGCGGGCTGGAAGGGCACCATCTCCGGACTGGATGGAATTGGCTGGATAGCCTTGGCAATTACGATCTTCGGTGGATGGAACCCCTTCCGTGCTGCCCTCGGCGCCTGGCTCTTTGCCTTCCTCCAGTGGCTCGGCCTCGTGCTCCAGCCGGTCCTCCCCGGTGTGCCCTCGCAGGTCCTCCAGGTCGCTCCCTTCCCCCTCATGATCCTGACCCTCTTGCTCGTGAATGTCGGCAATGCGGAGTGGGTGGAGCGGAGCCTCGCGCGCATGCCGCCTAAAATGCGAAAGCGCGTGGCAGGCATCCTCCGTGCGATGCGGGCTACGCCGCCGGCCGCCCTGGGAACGCCCTTCGAGAAGGATTGAGGGGGGCGGGCTGTCACGTTCGCGGGCGTGGCCCACCGGGTTTCCGCGAGCCAAGGCGTCAGCAGACGGAGCGGGGATAGACCCTGAAGGGCAGAGCCGTTTTCTCAGCGTCTGCCTCCACTTCAGGGCTGTCCGCGAGGCCATACCAGGCTCCAACCCTTGAGGGTAGTGTACGAAAATGCGTACAGTATTTCCAGGAGCTACCATGACCGCCATCAATGTCACCCGCTTCCGCGAAACCCTCAAGGAGTCCCTTGAGGAGGTCGTTGCCAATCACGAACCCCTCATCGTCACCAGGCCCAATGGCCAGAATGTCGTGGTCCTCTCCTACGAGGATTACGCGGCGGTGGAGGAAACGTCCTACCTGCTGCGCAGCCCGGGAATCGAGCGTGGCCCGGTCGACATGGTGGCTGAGGGGTGAGGCTTGTCTTCCATCCCAACGCCTGGGATGACTACCTTTTCTGGCAGGT
>JBMOIK010000038.1:0-18505 GCA_049317365.1 Rectinemataceae bacterium
GCAAAGGAGGGGGAGGACAGGGAGATGACTCCAAGTTCCTGGGTGGAGAGCCTCCCATCCCAGGTAGCTGAAAGATCGAAGGTAGTGTCCAGGCGTGGCTCGTCGGAAAAAGCAGGGAGCCCTGCTCCTCCAAGGCCCGTCTGGGCCGACAGGCCAGCTGCCATGCAAAGGGCCATCAGGAAGGCTGTCTCAAGGCGGAGCTTCATCCTAATTATCCTCACCCTACTGCCCCGTCCGAAGAAGCACCGTCAGTATCGTCTTGAAAAAGACCGATACGTCCAGGCTCAGCGATAGGTTCTTGATGTAATAGAGATCGAAGCGGAGTTTCTTGTAGGTATCCTCGATGGAGGGTGAATGATATTCCCCTGAAACCTGGTCCCATCCAGTCAAGCCTGGCTTGACGAGGAGTCGCTGCCGGTAGCAGGGGATTTCTTCCTCCAGACGGGCTGCAAGTTCAGGTCTTTCCGGACGAGGCCCGATAAAGCTCATATCTCCCCGGATCAGGTTGTACATCTGCGGAAGCTCGTCCAGCCTCGTCGCGCGAAGAAAGCCGCCAATGCGAGTGACCCGCGAATCGTCTTTGGATGTGGGAGCCAGGTCGTTGCTTTCGATGCGCATAGTACGGAACTTATAGATCGTAAAGGTCCGGCCCCCCCTGCCCAGCCTCGTCTGGCTGAAAATGATGGGTCCCCTGCCTTCGATGGCGATTCCAAGGGCTATGAAGGGAAGGAGGGGGAGGCTGAGCAGCGAAACCGCAAGACCTAGGAGAATGTCGATTGCCCGCTTGGCCGCCAGGTAGCCAGCCCTTTCTTCCAGATTGAAATTCTCCAGTATCCAGGTCTCGTCAATCTCCCCGATGGGCAGGCGGCGGAATATCAATTCATAGAAATCAACAAGGCGCATATAGCGCGGGTGACTTTCCAGGAGGCTGAAAAGAAGCTTCCTGGTCGCATCAGGTACCCCTGACTCATTTGCGAAGACTACAACCTGGACTTCATGGCTTTCGACCGCCTTCGAGAGTTCTTCCCGAACCGAACTGACTGCTACCCCTGCGATAGAGGCAGGCGCAGCTGCGGTTTCATCAAGGACGAGTCTTGCTTCATAGCCCAATCCCGCGAGGGCCTTCGCATCGTCCAACAACTCCAGGACCGCTCGATTGTTTCCAACAAATACTACGCCCATCCGAAGCATCCGGCTACCCACTAGTTGAATATAAGCCAGACGCCAGAGAGTGGACAGGATTCCGGTGAAGATCGAAAACAGGATGAGCACAACCTTCGGGCTAACCGAAGAAACCATAAGCACATAGAACATCGCTGCGGTTCCGAGTGTTGCAATTACTACCGATATACCGAGGCGGGCAAGGATCTTGTCCACCTCAAATATTATTTCAAGGGAATACAGTCCGGCGGTGTAATAGACAGCCAGCCAACCGACAAAGGCAATGCTGAAAGGAGTGATATGGCTGAGCAATACCATAGTCGTAGGAATATCGAAATTCCTGACCGCAAGGGCTCCAAAGAGGGAGAAATAGAGAATTGCTACATCTCCCAAAAGCAGGATGAGCTGTTTACGCTTTCTGGATGTCTTGCTCATCATGGCGATTCCTGGCTTTCAACCGATTCTTGGGAAAGGATCCTTTTCACGGAGCGAAAACAGCCTCGTAGGCCCGGCTCAGCTTGCTCCAATCATGGTATTCAGTAACATATTCCCGGCCCTTGGCCCCAAGTGCTGCACGTTCCTCGCTCGAACGGGAAGCAAGATTGACAACAGCCTTAGCGAGGGCTTCAGGATTCTCAGGTTCTATGGTCAGGCCACAAGCTGCCGCGGCAACGGGATCGTTGCCTGCCTTGATTCCCATGATTACCGGTTTTGAAGCCAGGAGATAATCGAAGAGCTTGGTGGGCGATACCCCAAAGCCAAACAGGCTCTCGGCCCGAAGTCCGAGGTAGCAGATATCGAAGGCAGCAAGTATGCCAGGGATTTCCGCCTTGGAGACGGGAGGAACAAAGACAAGATTGTCGAGACCCCGTGTTGTAGCTTCTGCCTTGAGTTCCTCAAGCTCGCTGCCGCCACCGACAATCGCAAAGCCTAGATCCCTGCGATCGCGGAGCAGGCTCGCCGCCTCGATGAGTGTCCGGATGCCATAGGCAATCCCGACCTTGCCAGCATAACCAATTATGAAAGTTCTTCCAGGAAGCGCCACCCTGATTCGCGGGTCCGGAGCCTTGCCGTACAAAGGGCCTACTTCGACACCATTGGGAATACAGGCAAACTTGCCCTCACCCATACCATGGCTGGCCATGTGACTCTCGGCCAGAGGCAATACCGAAACGACTCGATCGGCACGCCGATAGGCAAAGCCCTCTACCCACTGGGTCAGCCGGATAAAGGGATGCCTTACCGATATTCCCCCGAGTTCGACAAGGGACAGGGGCCAGAGATCCCTGACCTCGAAAACCAATTTCGCATAGAAGCGTTTGGCGAGAATGGCAGCCACCAGAATCGGATAGGGCGGAGGCGAGGAAACGACAATCGATCCGGGTAGGGGAAGATGCAGGCTTGACAGCCTCATGAGACCAAAGAGGAACACCGCCCAGGCCAAGATCCTTCCCAATGAGCGTGATTCCCCGTACCCTGGTGTCCTCACCCATACGTAGCGTATGCCGTCCACATCCTCGATGGTATAAAAGCCGCTTGTGATCGGAGGAGAGAAATATTCGTGCGATGTCGAGGCAGAAATCACCGTGACATCACGCCCCAGCTCTACAAGCCCATGGGCGAGATGATAGGGTCGATAATTCATGCCGTGCCGTGGAGAGCCTCCATGCTGACAGATGATCCAGACAGCTGAGCCCGACAACTCAGGATTTCCCTAGAATCGCTTCGAGAATCAGGGTAGCCGCATTGCCGCTTCCATAGACAGGCCTGCGTTCGGCACTCGGCAGGGGACTAGCCAATGCCCGCTCGATGTCAGCCGGGCTGGAACCAACTAATTGGTTCCACCCTGATTCTACGGTCTCGATCCATTCGGTTGTATCACGAAGGGTGACGCAGGGCTTTCCGAAGAAATAGGCTTCCTTCTGGACTCCGCCCGAATCGGTGATGACGCGTTCACAGGCTCCCTCCAGTTCCAACATGTCGAGATAGCCTATGGGATCAAGGATGCGGAAATGCCTTGCGGGTTCTATGCCCGAAGCTGCGAGCATTTTCCTCGTGCGGGGGTGGACAGGGAAAACTATCGGTAATGCAGCGGCCTGGTTGAGGGCCTTGAGGATTGCGCCTAAGCGTTCGGAATCGTCGGTGTTCTCCGCACGGTGCAGCGTCAGGAGGCGGAAGTCACCCTCTAGTCCAAGCTTCGAAAGGAGGCGCTCGGCCATGGGCCTCGAAGCAGCAATGCCCCTGTAGAACAGCGAAGCATCGAGCATGACGTCGCCCACCTTGGCGACCCGGGGATGATCACTTGAAGGCGCTAGACTCCCGCAATCGGTAATCCCTTCTCGCTTCAGGTTCGCCAAGGCGGCTTCTGTCGGACAAAGCAACCAGGTTGATAGATGATCCGCAACGATGCGATTTTGCTCTTCGGGCATGCCCTTGTCGCGGCTCCTGAGCCCTGCTTCTACGTGGACTATGGGAATATGGAGCTTTGAAGCAGCGAGGGCAGCAGCAAGGGTTGAATTTGTATCACCATAGATGAGGACAATATCCGGACTGAATGCTTGCAGCTCAGCTTCCAGACGAGCGAGCATCTCCCCCGTCATGGCGCCATGCCCACCACCACCGATGCCGAGATTGACCTCGGCTTTCGGGATGCGCATTTCCGAAAAGAATATATCCGACATGTTGGCGTCGTAGTGCTGGCCCGTGTGGACCAGACGCTCTGTCGCCAGGCCCTTCCATGCATCCGATCGCAGCAGTCGCGAAATGACTGCGGCCTTGATGAACTGTGGTCGGGCACCAACCACGGTGAGGATCTTCTTCATGCGCCTTGTCCCAGCCCTGAATAGAGGTCAAGCAGGCTCTTCTCCTCCAGATTCCAGTTGTAACGTTCAGCAACAAGCCGACGGCCCCGTTCGCCCATCTCCGCAGCGCGGAGAGCATCCGAAGCTATTTCGCGCATCGCGTCCGCGATAGCCTCGGGCGAGGAGGCATCAACGCAGAGTCCGCAGCCGCCTTCCTCTACAATGACCCGCCAGGAAGGGAAGTCCGAAGCTATGACGGGAAGTCCCGCGGCCATGTATTCAAAAAGCTTGATGGGGAGGCTTTCCCGATAATTAGGGAGGTCCGCAAGGGTAACGAGACCCATTTGGCATTCTGAAAGAAGACGAGCCACGCCCTGACGATCGAGAAATCCCTCAATACTGATCAATTCAGCTCTGGATGCCCGAGCAAGCATTTCGCGTTCCAGTGCTGCTGGCTTGAAGGGTCCCGCTAGCCGAAGCGTGATTCCAGAAAGGGCAGCCGCAGCTACCATCTCATGGGCTCCGCGGTTTGCGAAGATTCCTCCGACATAGCAGGCTCCCCTCCGCGTTCCATGGCTTCCGGATACATCCCCAGCAGCATAAGCAGCTGCGAATTCCTCAACGATTGGATAGTTCCGCACAAGGGAGGAGTTAGCTCCAATCGCAGAAAAGCGATCACGAATGCCCTCGGTAGCGGCGACTACTGCGCTGATCCGCCGCGCAACGCCATTCTCATAGATCTCAAGGAGGGGTGCAAGCAAAGCAAGTAGCCAGCGAGGCGCCCAATCCTTGGCTAGCAGCTGCCGGGGAAGGTCCTCATGCGAATCGTAGATGACCTTGCAGCCTGCCTTCGCGAAGGCGCTTGCCACAGGGAGGAGCTCAGGATCGTGGAAATGAAATACTTCCGCATCTATTTTCTGCAAAGCCTTGCGCATGACACCCAGGGAAAAGAGCATGCGCGAAATCTTTCCGCGCGGCTTGTTGCCAATATCGACAATATGGACGCCATCTTTGTTTTCGTAGCCCCTGCCATCAGCTACTACAAGTGTGACATCATTACCGGCTCGAAAAAGAGAGCGGCACTCCTTCAAAAAAACCCTTGTATCATGTCGGCTGTGGACTGTAGTTACCTGGCAGATCCTCACTCCCGGACAGCCTCGGGCACGATACCCTCAGCCTGGCGAACATAGGTCGCTCCACACTCTTTGCACGAAAGGTCATCCCCAAGCTTGACCCCACAGCGGCACATCCATCCATGAGTCCTCGCAGGACTTCCATATACGATCGAGTAGTCCAGGACATCGCGGGTTACTACAGAACCTGCACCGACAAAACTGTATTCCCCAAGCGTCACGCCACAGACGATGGTTGCGTTAGCCCCGATGGTAGTTCCTCTTTTCACAAGGGTTTGCCTGTATTCCTGCTTTCTCTCGACAAAGGCCCGTGGATTGATGACGTTGGTAAAAACACAGGAAGGACCACAGAATACATCGTCCTCGATGGTTACATCGTCATAGATGGAAACATTGTTCTGAACCTTGACGCCATCGCCAAGTACTGCCCTGCTCCCCACATTGACGTTTTGCCCAATTGAGCATTTCTGTCCAATCCTGGCCCCTGTCATGACATGGCTGAAATGCCAGATCCTGCTACCAGCGCCAACCTTGGCTCCAGCATCTACGTAGGCAGACACATGCTTCTTGTAGTCTCCGTCCACACAAGGAACAGTAATGATTTCGCTGTCACTCATCTCAGCCCTTCCCGTAGAAAGCTGCGATCTCATCACAAATATAGTCGACCTCATCGTCGCGCAGTTCCGGATACATCGGGAGTGCAAGAATCTCTTTCGAAACCCTTTCTGCTACCGGAAAATCGCCCTCTTTGTAGCCGAGATAGGCAAAGCACTTCTGGAGGTGGAGGGGAATGGGGTAGTAGATCGACCAGCCTATTCCTCTTTCCTTGAGATACCGGGCCAGCTCGTCGCGACGGGGAACCAGGATGTTATAGACGTAGTATACGGATTTGCTGCCATCGAGAACCTTCGGAAACCGAAGGCCGGGTATCTGCGAAAGCCTGTCGTCATAATGCTTGCCATGAAGGGCCCTGGCCGCAATGGCTTGATCTGTCGTCTTGAGCTTGAGCCTCAGGATTGCGGCCTGGATGCTATCAAGGCGCGAGTTGTAGCCAATGTAGTCGTGATGATATTTTGCAGAACTTCCATGCGTACGGTAGCTTCGGATTTTTTTCGCAAGCTCATCGTCATTGGTTGTGACAAGCCCCGCATCACCGTAGGCTCCCAGGGTCTTGGTCGGGAAAAAGGAATAAATGCCGATATCCCCAATAGTACCGGCCTTCTTCCATACCGCTCCGATTCGCGATTCCATTCCCCAGGCTTCGGCGGCGTCTTCAAGAACCTTGAGCCCATGCCTTCGTGCCATGACCATTATCTCTTCCATGGGAGTAGGCTGCAGGAAGAGATGTACTGGAATGATTCCCCTTGTAGCCTTCGTAAGCCTGCGTTCGGCGTCTACAAGGTCCATTTCGAGGCATTCTTCGTCGAGATCGACGAGGACGGGCTTTCCACCCAATCGGGCGACACAACTTGTCGAGGCAAAGAAGGTAAAGGTAGGAGTGAGAACCTCGGCGCCGTCACGAAAGCCTAGAATATCGGCAGCGAGAACAAGTGCATCAGAACCCGAGGCGACACCGATGGCATGCCTGGCTCCAAGCCAGGCTGCAGATTCTTTTTCGAACTCCGCTACCTCAGGGCCAAGAATAAAGTCTCCACGAGACATCACTTTCGTCACGGCACTGTCAAACTCATCCTTTCGGAGCGAATATTCGCGCGTGGAGTCATAGAAAGGAACCTTCATTGTCCTATCCATTGCCAGCATAACTGTGGTTAGATAGACGCATATATGTCCTGCGCTTTTTTTTCTTCAGATTTGCATTTGCTTTTTTTCTCAACAGCAAACCTGCCTTTTTCACCCCTGGTTTTTTCCCGTGAGGCATCAGAGAGAAGAATGGTCAAGGCTGCTACGGTAGCTTTCTGATCTTCCGGCTCGACGCAGAGTACACAATTGTTCCCTTCCACAATAGTTTTCCATAGAGAATTATTTGGCGCAACCACTGGAACTCCGACCGCTATGTGCTCGAACAGTTTGTCTGGCTGGGACCTGGCGGAATAAACGCGGAATCCAGAGCTTGTTCAAAATCTGTCTGGGTACAGCCTCATGCGCATCGCAGATGCTATTTTCCCCTTGGTTCCTCAGCAGGGTGCCGGAAGAAAGAAGGTCTGCGTCGTGAAAACAATGGATGTCTGCATCCTTGGCCAGCGCTGTGTCCAGCAAAGTCTTGTTGGTGTTCAGGAATCGGTCAAACCTGTTTTCTTCTTCAAGGAAGGACACCGAAATAGCCTTCCATCCCTGAAATTGAAAAGCGTGTAGGAAGGTCGACTGCCCTTCCAGTCTTTTGCGATTGGTAGATCGCCAGTATTATTTCAAGGGCTTTCTTGCCCCTCGCCCCACTCACCAGGGCTTCGTGACCAGTTTCGATGGCATCGATGACATCGGCATAGAGGGCAGAATGCCCAAAACCGTAAACCGAGGGTGGATCCTTTTCCGATGGGTTGAGGACAAGGTCCTCTGTATCGCCTATCTCCCCTGCGTCGGCAAAACGCCAGGTTTCTATGCGATTGACAGCGAGACCGCCAATGACAACCGTGCCGGCCGAACCGAAGAGCGAAAGGGTTTCGTTGAGGTTTGAGGGATAGACATCCGCCGTTCCTTCGATCACTCCCACGGCACCAGAAGAGAATTCCACGATGGCCGCACCAAAGTCTTCAGCTTCAATAGGTCTGAGGTAGCGCCGTGTGACAGCCTGCACACGCACTGCATCCTCGCCCATCATCCACTGAAGGAGGTCGATGCCATGGGTACACTGGTTCATCATCGTGCCACCATCAAGTGCCCAGGTTCCCCGCCATGGCGCCTCTGCATAATATGACTCACTTCGGTTCCAGCGTATCTGCACCGCCCCGTGGAGCATCCTGCCGAAGCGGCCGGCCTCGAGTGCCCTTCTCGCCTTTTGCACAGGAGCGTTGAAACGGTTCTGGAAGCAGACGGCAAGCGTCTTTCCGGCTGCTTCCGCCGCAGCGATCATGGCATCGGAATCGTCAATGGAAAGCCCCATCGGCTTTTCGCAGATGACATGGGAACCAGCAGCGGAGCAGTCGATGGAAATCGCCGGGTGATAGCCTGATTCTGTCGCAATTGCACAGACATCCGGCTTCTCCTTGAGAAGCATGTCCCTATAGTCAGCATAGATCGCCACCGCAGCGTCGGGAATGGCCCTTCCATAGTCCCCTGCCTTGGTCTTGGCACGCTCGATGCGAGGGTCACAGCAGGCGATGAGCCTTACGTGTTCGGCATTCTGTATCGCTGCCTCTATATGCTTGAAACTGATGCGTCCGCAGCCGATGAGGGCGAGGGTCTTCCTCACATTCTGCCGTCGAGGAATTTACCAGTCTCCAGATGGCGAAGTTCAGGGAGGGTAGCCTTGAATACATCCACGAGCTCATTTCGGCTCCAGCTTCCTCGCTCTCGCATTGCCTTGATCTGGGCTTCGAAGGTCTCGATTATGACCTTCCCGGGACCGTCTCGTTCGGGAGCCTCGTTCATGATCACACCGAGAGAGGTGAAGCGATCAAGATCGAGCTTTTCACCTATGGTGAAAAACTCCTCGCTGTCTTTTTCTCCGGTAGTGTCACTCGGGAAAAAGTAAACGGGCCATTTCTTCAATGGTTTGAGCTCGGCTACGCGGGCACGTGCCTCGCCCTCGCTGGCGCATTCTACTGGTTCATAGCCCAGCCGTCGCAGATAGCGAGTTGCGATCTCCGAGAATGTAATGAGGTTCTCCTCTCCCATGAGCTTGGGAAAGAAGAGTTCCCGGTTTCCGCCCAGCAGGCAGGACATCAGGCACAGCTCACCAGAATCTCGCGGCGTGACGAAATAGCGCCGGACATCATTCGGGGCAGCCAGAGGTTGATCCTTTTCCATCCTGCGGTTAAAGCCATAGGGAAGGCTTCCGTCGGAAAAGGCTACATTGGCGAATCGAGCTGTCGAAACTGGCATTTCGAAGCTCCTTCGCATCAGGAAGAGTTCCATGACGCGCTTGGAAGCGCCCATGATATTTACCGGATTGGCTGCCTTGTCCGTCGATACGCAAAAGTACTTGCGGGCTCCCATTGCCTTGGCCTGTAGCATGGTCTTGTCCGTATTGAATACATTGACGTCGATCATGCGCATGAGGGTCCAGGGATCCTTTTCGCTTCTGACATGCTTTAATGCTGAAAGATTCAGGACATAGTCATAGCCTGGGCCGTTTTTCATGAATGCGTCAAAGATCGGGCTGCCTGCATCTATGGCAAAGGTGGCGAACTCTCCATCGATGTACCCAAGTGATGAACGAATGTCTCGCACAAGCTCGACAAGGTTGTTTTCGGAGATGTCCACCACATGGAGAAGCCGAGGGCAGCGCCTGAATATCTCACGGGTGACTGCCTGGCCAATGGACCCTGCGCCGCCAATGACCAGGAAGCGGCTCCCCTCGACCAAGTGCCGGAGTTCCGCTTCCTTTGCGGCTATGTCCGCTTCGAAAAGTGGTCTATCCCTACCTATGATCTCAAGTATTGGATCCATATAGCTAGTATCCTTTTCGGGAGAATTAATTCTGCGCTTCTTGCCTAGAAAAAAATTGCGGAACCATTCCAGCTGAGATACATGCGCGCAGAAGCGTCGAAGACCTCAGCGCTGGCGCCAGTGCTCATGTCGGGGTTGTAAAACGGATTGCTCTCCCGCAAACCGCTGGCTTCGAGCGTAAGCAAAAAGCCCGGAGACAGGGCAAAGGCCACTGAGACACTCGCAATGAGTTTGGCATTGAAGCGAAACTCATCGGTTCGCCGTGCGGCTGGATCGCCAAAATGCAAGAACCAGACATAGTCGTTATCTTTCTGGATTCTTGCCAGCGAAAACCTGATCCGACCGGGAGGCCCAAAAATCGACCAGCTCAGAGTCTGAGCGTTGGAGCCGGTCCCAATGCCTGCTCCCAGCCACTGGCCCTCCTGGGTATACCCTTGGGTAACAATGCCATGGCCGTAAAATGAATACGGCCACAGGAACTCATAGTCCCTGGAAGATTCGAGTTCGGTGGCTTCGACTTCCAGGAGACTCCACCAGGCATCGGACGCTTCACCGAACACCTTCCTGAGGCCCATGGTCCAGCCATAGCTATGGAAAGGGTAGCGCCAAAGGTAATCAAGGTTTGGGCTGAAATCATTCCGCGCCCACTCAAGATAGAGCTCAAACCCTGCGGGTTTTAAAACATAGTCGAAGCTTATGCTAAAGCGCTGGTCACTTTCATCATGGCCAAAACTCCATCTGATAAAAGGCCAGGCTACAGTCCGGACATCATTCCACATTTGCTCGGCCGAATATATCGATAGCATGGTTCTATGCAATGCCACAGTAAGCCCAGGGATGAACAGCGGATCATAGGAAGCAGTTATCCCGGTTAGCGATCGACTATTGTTGCTGGGATTCTGGTCAAAGTAGGCAGACTCAGTAAGAAGGCCTGCAAATACGCGCCCTTCAAGGCTACCAATCGGGGTTTTAGTTTTCCCGACACCAGCGTCCAGGCGAGGATAGCCCTTGGCATTGCTGGAATGAAGTATCGGATTGAGCCGGGCAGGGCCAAGCCAGAGGGCCTCTGTCCCTAGACCGATGGTCAGCGGAATATTTAGAGTAATATCGCCGAGCGAAATGGGAGGAAGTGTAGCCCTGATCGCACTGTCTCCCCAATCCCAGTCAGAGTAGGCACTCGCTCCAAAGCGCTGCGGAGCATCGACTGAGGCTCCCCAGAAATAAGCGAAGGGATTGGTTCCTGGCATTGTTTCAAAGTACGTGTTTTCGGAATAGGCAATGGCAGGATGAAAAACCATGGAGAGGTAGTCGGATCCCAAAGCGAAGCCCACTTCGGCACTACCGTTATAGCCCCGTCCCTGCCAGAGTAGACCATCATTGTCTCCCTGGGGGCGATTCAGGTTGTAGCCAGAGAAGAGCCGGAATTCAGGCAGGAAGAGGTTGCGTCCATCCTGATCCGCCAGTTCCTGAGGGATAGTCATGTCCCCTGGCCTTGCCTTGATCGAAGCCCAATCCCAACGAAGTTCGGACCTTGTCCGATAGGATAGATAGGGGCGATCGACTAGTCCTTTCAGTGACAATAGGTCAAAGTATTCATCGGCAAGGCTATTGATGCCGACCTGTGCGACAATAGGGAAGGCACAAAGCGCAAAAAGTGCAAAAACAATCCAATACCGATGTTTTGTGCAGGACCAGCAGCCAACAGGCTTCATATCAATTCCTTCACTATTCCATTGAAGCGCTTCATTACGGCCCCCGCTGAAAGCTCCAGGGCATGGCGATGCGCATTCATCTTGTAACGCGCAATATCAAGGAGGCTCAGCGTCGCAAGCTTCTCAGCCAAGGCCTCGGCCGTGAAGTCCATAGCGATCAAGCCAAGCTCACATCTCCTGACATAGGCTTCCATCTCCGGGGACGGTCCTATGGCGACAGCAATCCGTGCCTGGATGAATTCGAAAAACTTGTTTGGAAGTACATGTTTAATGTTGAACGTTATCGGCTGGAACATCGCAATGCCGATATCATAGTGGTTCAATGTCACAGGTATTTCCGACATCGGAACCGGGTCGTGAAAGACAATGCGCCGATCGCCCTTCGAAAGGCTCACCAGTCCGGCGTGATAGCGGAGATCTGACTGGACAAGGTAGAAATGCAGTTCGAAACGCTCATCCAGGAAGCTCATTGCCTTGATGGTTTCCTCGATCTTCCTCAATGGTATGGAAATGCCATGGTGGACAAGGAGGATCTTTCCGTCTTTGCGCTCGACCGGCACGAGATCCTGAAATGGAGCTGCGTTGACAATGACATCCGGTCTGGTGATGGAAAAGGACTTCTCGTACTCGTCAGCAATCCCATCGCTGACGGTCGTCATCCTGTCGCAGAATGGCATATATTTCCGCATCAGGTATCTGGCCCAGGCATTCCGCTTCCGCCCCTGCCTGGTCGAAGGAAGTTGACCAGGAGAGTATTCATGGGCATCGAAAAGAATCCGTGACCTCCCCTTCGAGGCCACAGCAAGAGGAAGGGCAGTGAGATCGTTGGCGATGATAAGGTCGGCATCAAGGGACTTCAGTTCCTTGGCAAGATCCCGGATCATGAAACGATTCAATACCAGATCTGCCAGTCCAAACGGGCGCTTCAGCCTCGCAACGACCTTCAGGAAGAGTATTCCAAGACCCTTGAATAATCCTCGTCCTGAAAAGATGATCGCCAGCTTTTTCCGGGTGTTTCCCCTGGCCCACGTCGGGACAAAAGCAGACCTAAGATCAATTGTCTGTATCGGACCCTTTGACCCCGCCATATAGCCCGCCGAGATGACTTCATGATCGCAGGAAAGGCTTTCGACCTGCCGGGCAACCCTGGGGTCCTTCGCAAAGTCCGAGAGTGAAATAATCAGTATTCTGTGTTTTTGTTGATGCAATAGTCCTCGACCATCCGCTCAGGCTTTCAGCCCTGGGCCAGTGTACGTATCTCTTCGAGATATCTAAGCGCCACAGCTTCTTCCGTCAGGTTTCCGATCAGGATCCGGACGCTTGCAAGGAGCTCCATCTTCCTGGCCGGACTCAATTCGAGCAGTCGGGAAAGCAGGCAAGTCATCTCCGTCAGGCCGGGAAGCTTTACTGTAAAGCCATCGACCCCATCCCTGATGATCCCATCGACACCCCAGCCCTCTGCGCAGACAGCGACACAGCCCTTGGACATGGCTTCGAGATAGGCGAGACCGAAGGTTTCTGGTGCGCTTGGCATCAGGAAAACCTGCGATCGCTCCATTTCATCGAGGGCCGCCCCACGCGGAAGCCAACCACGGAAAGATACCCTTTGATCCAGCCCCAGTTTTCTTGACAGTTCGATTAGGGAATCTTCCAGAGGCCCATCCCCGACAATGACATAGACCCAGTCCTTCTGCTGTAGCGAAGCGAGTCCCCTGAGGACAAGCTCGTGGTTTTTGCCAGGAAGGAGCTTCGATACCGAGATGAAGCGCGTTTTTCCAAGCCAGAGTTCAGCCTTTTTCTTGAAGGCTGCTTCAGGAAGAATCTCCGAGGCATCGATTCCTGAATTCGCAATGAAGACCCTGGCTGATAATTCAGGATACAAAAGGTGGAAGCGTTCGGCAATTGCAGGTGAACGAAAGGCGACGAGATCGGCACGCTCCACGGCAGACAGGGAACATGGAACCGAGCCGAGAACGTCTGATCCATGTATACCTGCTATGAAGGGTATATGGAAGAGCTTCGCCAGCCTTCCAGCCCAGCGATAGTTAGGCTTCATATGGGCCACAATGACATCGGGATTGAATCGCTTCCAGGCCAGGAGCGCGAGGGGACCGATGGGGAGGAGGATCCGTGCCTTGAGCATGCTCAGGACAATTGCGCTGTATACAGGAATGCCTTCTACGGTTCCTTTTGAAATCCACGAATGGGCAAAGGGCCTCTTGGGACTGGTGTGCACTGTCCTTACGACCAGGACCTCACACTGCGATTCCCAGATGCGCACAAAATTATGCAGTGCCCGGGTCGTGGAAATGTCCCAATCGTTTCTTGGATAGAGATGGCTTATCAGTAGGATCCTGAACTTCCTGGCTACATGGCCCTTGGGTTCATGCATGGACTTCGTGATCCTTGTTGCTCGTCGTCCCTTTGCCACGTGCGGCTATTCCGTCCAGGACATCGGCCCAATGCGGATAATTCAGCTTTGCCTGGTATCCGGCTTCCCAGGTTGCCCTGGCCGCCATTCTTGCTTCAGGGCTGCGATACCAAAGCGATTCACAGATTGCTTCGACTATCTCGACAGGCTGACAGGCAGCACTGAGAAGGCGCCCGTTGATCCGGTCCTTGACTATTTCCCCAATTCCACCGACTGCTGGCGCAATGACAGGGATGCCTGCACTCATCGCCTCCATTATCGAGACAGGAATACCCTCGCTCTCGCTTGTGTTGACAAAGACATCTATTTTGCCAGCTGCGAGCAGCTCTCGTATTTCCGGGTTGGGGAGCTCTCCTGGAAATGAAAATGATATCCTGCCATGCAGCCTGGCTTGTGCAAGATCGTGCAGTCTTTCCAGCTCCGGACCCTTGCCAATATGTACCCAATCAATTGAGTGGGTAAATTCAGGCGGGATCAAGGCTAGAGCCTCGATGATCCTGTCTATGCGTTTCAGGGGAATTGCTGAGGATACTGACAGGACTGTGATCGTGTCAGGCTTGCCCTTGAAGACGGAGGGTAGGGTATCGGGCGTTCCAAGGTGATGAACTTCGAGATTCGCCCCGGGATAGCGTAGTGACAAGAAGGCGAACCCATCGGACGAAACCGGAGCGATAAGGTCAAAGCAACCGAGCAAAGCCCTTCGAAGTGGAAAAAATCCGAAGGCTGTGCGATGGTCATAGAGATCACCACCATGGATTCTCGTCACGACGAAAAGCTCAGGCCGCTCCACTTTCAACAGGGCAGCCGCCATCGCCGAGCGGGACAGCCAATATGCGTAGAATATCGTCGTTCTGCCATCATCGCGGAGCATATGCCTGAGGACAGTCCTGATTGTTTCCACATTGCCGAGCACTGCGAGGTAATGCCTGCGATGCTCAAGGGTTCGAGCCCCATCAGAGCGCCCGATCCAGGGAAGGAACGCGAGAAAGCTCCGAAGCCCCCTCGTGATACGTGCGCGAATCGATCGTGCAGCCTTTTCGACGAGAGCTGGAAAATCGGTATTTACACTGATGTTCTCTGGAATGGCCCTTGGGCTTCCTTGTACGATCAATGGAGCGATTTCGATTGAAAACCGATGATCCTGGGAAAGTATGGCGAGTTCAGGATCCAGAAACCACTCGCCGGGCCAGTATGGATAGCGTGAAGTAAGGAGAATGAGGCGTGTCGGATCCTTTGTTGCGGATGCCCTCGACGACTCTATGATGCGACACCGCCCACGAAAACCCGCCGAAGGGATTCCTGATAGGATTGATGGTATTGGTCAAAACCATGGGACAAGAGGACGCGCTCTCGGCACCTCGCCTTGAAGCGGATCACGTGCTCAGAATCCATCGAGGCAGCAGCCATCAGGGCCTGGGCCAGGGAAACATGCTCTCCAGGACAGTGGAAAAGAAAACCCGAACCCTCGAGGGCAGAGAAGTGCAGATTTCCTCCCACTGCTGACAGCACGGCTGGCAATCCTGCCGCCATGGCCTCGAGCAAGGCCAAGTCGAAGTAGGTCTCGCGGTTTGGAAGGACAAGCCAGTCGGAACTCTCCATGAGAGCGGGTATGTCGCTGCGCCATCCAAGTTCGATCCAGTGTGGATGGGAAGGACCATGAAGAGGCTCATCCTTCCCTGCAACGACCACGTAGGCCTGTGGCTCTGCAGCGAACAAGGACTCTGAAGCCTGGACTAGAAGATCATAACCCTTTGCTTCATTATGCCGGCCAACGAAAAGGAAAAGTATTGAATCTTCTTCCATGCCGAGGCTTTTCCGGAAACCTGGAATGGGAGCAGCCGAGCTGGGATTGATCGCTGTCGGTATGTAGATCTGGCCCTTGCATGCAAGCAGTTTTTCAAATATTGCCCATTCCCTTCGATACCCATCCAAGGCGCTTTCGCAGGGTGCCATGACAAAATCGGCCAGTTCGTAGGCCTCACGCTCGATGCCTTCAAGCAGTTTCATCAGCCCGGGACTGATCGCGTAGTCTTGCCCCTTCCCGGATAGCTTGTCAAGATATTCGATATGCCACGGCAAGGGCGAGTGCGAACTCAGGATGACCTTGCCCTGGAACCCTCGAAGGATGGCAGAAGATTTCACTAATTCCCATGAACTATGGAAATGCACTATGTCGTACTGCCAGATTGGGGGATGTGCCGCCCAGCCACGGCGGAATTTACGTCTGGCCCGACGATACGCCTGATCGGCCAGAAGCCTCGAATCGCCGAAGCCCAAGATTCGCCCGAGGATGGAATGCAGCCTTTCTGCAAGCTTCTGGAACAGGCCAAGATGCCGCTCTGCCAGTCTGTCGATATCGAAGACCTCGCCAAGAAAGTCCACCGATCCGCCGAGTCCCTTTGATCCTAAATACACCTTATAATTATAAAGATAACCCGCTGGCCCTCCGCGCGCGTCGAGGGGGAAAGAATGCCAGACCAGGGTGCGGGGCCGCGTCTCAGCCACCGAGGGACTCCCAGCGCAGAGGCACCGCAAGGAGGCATTCCCGTGTAGCATTGTATCTCGAGGTCACAGAACCAGTATCCACGACCTCGAAATGAAAGAGCGGCGTCTGGGAAAACTTGACCTTTCGCTTCGGAATGCCCGCCCAGGCTTCGACATCGTAACGGCCTTGGTTGAGCAGGTTTCCTGGAATGACGACACGAAAGGAGCGTAAACCGGGGGATCTGCCCACAAGAAATTCCGGATGGGAATCGACATCGCAGGAATCGATCAGGAGAAGGTGGCCTGGTGAGTAGAGATGCAGTGCGACATAGGCTCCTGATAATTCACGATTCACCTGATAATCAATCTCGATGCAGAAATCGCGGTCTATCGGCACAGACGAAACCTCAACCCCATCGGCGCCGGTAATCCGGAGTCCAGTGAGGGCCAGGTCCTGGGATGCATCGTTCTCATTCTGCATCGTCTCTGAGACAGCACTGGAAGCCAGGTACCTTGAAAGGCCATCGCGGACGGACCCGGAAAAAGCAAGACTGCCACGCTCGAGGACAATCGCCTTCGTGCATAGCTCGCTGATCGCGTTTAATTGGTGGCTTACAAAGACGACGGTGCGCCCCTGCTTTTTCGACATCTCCTCCATCTTTCCGAGGCACTTCCGCTGGAAGGCAAGGTCTCCGACAGCCAAAACCTCGTCTGCGAGGAGTATGTCCGAATCGAGGTGGGCAACGACAGCGAAGGCAAGCCTGATGTACATGCCACTCGAATAGCGCTTTACAGGTGTGTCGAGGAAATGCCCGATTTCGCTGAAGGCCACTATCTCATCCAGTTTTCGCGTAATTTCCCTTCGCCGCATGCCCTGGATCGCGCCATTAAGGTAGATGTTTTCCCTGCCGGACAGTTCGGGATGGAAACCGGTTCCTACCTCGAGGAGACTGGTAACACGACCCCTGATTTTCACGATTCCTTCGGTCGGGGCAGTAATCCGGCTGAGAATCCGGAGCAGTGTGCTCTTCCCCGCTCCGTTCCTCCCGATAATGCCGACGCGGTCCCCTTCCTCGATGACAAGATCAAGGTTGCGCAGGGCCCAGATCATGGCAGGCATCCGATTCGAACGTTCACTGCCGATCTTCGAGTTGGGATCTGGACGTCCGCGAACCCTCGCGGCGAGGCTCTGCAAATCCATATAGAGCATGCCGTGATTTACAACGCCAAGCCTGTAGTGCTTTGAAAGCCTTTCAGTCTTGATCGCAAGACCCACAATAATCCCCCTCGTTGCTACGCGAGGGCTTCCGGGAAGTCCGGCCCCAAGCCGTCAATGCATGCTTTGATCAAGGCAAGCCGCTTCATGCCTGCATCACGCTACGTCTATGAAGGTGGCCGCGTTCCGCTGAAAAAGGATGAGGCCGAGCAGGAGAAGGGCCAAGGTTGACATAATGCTGACAACTACGGATGCACCGCTCGCTCCGCCTACGCCGAAAAGGCAGACTCTCCAAGCTTCCATTGGGGCAGCCATGGGGTTGACCATCTCTATCCAGCTGTATTTCTTGCTCATCACCGAGAGCGGATAGACGACAGGCGTCGCATACATCCAGAGCTGCATTCCAAAGCCGAGAAGCTGGCGAAGATCGCGGTACTTGACTGTCAGCGAGGATATGACCATGCCAAAACCAGCCGAAAGGGCAGCGATCCATAGCACGATGAAGGGAAGTGCCATAAGCGAAAGACCAGGAATCCTTACCTTCCCTTGGATCACAAACCAGGCGAAAATCACGATGAATGCCGCAAACTGGATACAGAGGGCAGCGAGGTTGGAAATGACCTTGGCAACCGGCACGGCGAGCCTAGGGAAATAGACCTTTCCAAAAAGGCCAGAGTTGGCCACGAAGGTGTCCGATACATTGGTGAGACAGGTCTGGAAATAGAGCCAGATCATCGTCCCGCTATAGTAGAAGAGCTGGCCAGGCACGCCATCGGTGGACAGTCCGGCAAGCTTTCCAAAGATGAACATGAATACGAATGTAGTTATGAGAGGCTGGATGACAAACCAGACCGGACCAAGGATGGTCTGCTTGTACACGGTCGAAAGATCCCGGCCAACAAGGAGGCCAACAAGATCGCGGTAGCGGATGAGCTCGGCCAGGTCGATGGAAAGGAAGGGTGAGCGGGGTTTGATAATGAGGTCCCAGCCCTCCTCGGCGG
>JBMOIK010000039.1:0-18250 GCA_049317365.1 Rectinemataceae bacterium
GGTGTATCGGGCATGGGTGGTGTATCGGGCATGGGTGGTGTATCGGGCATGGGTGTATCGGGCATTGCCGTTGCATTATAACGATCGGAGCATTAGGCTTCAACAATGCGCGGCCTGCCCGCAAGGGATGGCTTTGGAGGTCACGTGGAAGAAGCGCTGTTCGCGCGGGCGGTCGATGACTGCCTGTTCATACGGGCGACTGGGCACGTCACGGCGGCCCTCTGCCCCCAGCTCAAGGCGAAATGCTTTGCCCGCCTGGAAGACTCCGCCCCGATTTCCGGGATCTTCATGGACCTCGCGCACTGCGAATATATGGACTCAACCTTCCTCGGCCTCATCGTAGGCCTTACGAAAAAACTCATGGCGAAGACCGGGAAGAAAATCACTCTCGTCGCTACGAACGATATCTGTATCGGGCTCCTCAAGACCATCGGGGTCCTCGGTCTCGTGGAAATCGTCAGGGAAGGTCCGGACTTCCCTGAACTCGAGGGCATCGGCGAGGGCACGAAAGCGTCGGACGCTGCCTCCGCCGAATTCCTCCTGGACGCGCACGAGGAACTCGCAGCGGTCTCCGACGGCAACCGCGCCAGATTCCTGACCCTCAACACGCTGCTCCGCGAGTCGATCGAGAACAGGAAGGAACCCGACTGAGGGACTGCCCTATCTCGCCTTTCCGAGCATGGCTGCGATGACCTTGTCGGTGATGTCGATCATGGGGCTGTACCAGAGCACCGCGCTCATCACCGAATCCGCGCTGCGTAGGTTGAGCACGAGGGAATAGCCCTCGGTCTCGGCAACCGACTGGATGTTCGAGTAGACGAGCTGCATGAAGGAATCGGAAGCATTGATCTTTCCGGCCTCGACGTCGAGCTCTTCCTGCTTCGCGCGGACAAAGACCCGATAGGCATCGGTCCGCTTCGCGATGTCGGATTCGAGCCTGGCGGACGCCTGGGCATCCTTGGCCTTGTCAGCTTCGGCCTTCCTTGCCTTGAGGGCCTTGATCTCGGTAGACATGGAATCGATCTCAAGCTGGATGCTGGCCTTCTTCGCCTCGTAATCGTGGAGTACGGCAGCGTCCCGGGAATAGGCGATGATGATCTTCCCGAGATCAACCACCGCGATACGGGTGATCTGCTGGGCCCCCAGGCCAAGGGCGGCAAGGACGAGGAGCGCGAGAGTGGCCGAAAGCCTTCGACTGTTCCGCATTGGTACCCCCAGGAAAGGGACCGGGACTCAGATAGCCCCGGTCCGCCGATCTCATTGGATCAATTGAGAGGTTGACTGATACTGATCACGAAATCAAGGGCCGAGTTCGGAAAGCTGATCGTGCTGCCGTCAAAGACGGCGCGCTTGGCAAAGTAGAAGCGGAAGGGGAACTGGGCAACCGTGAAGCGGAAACCAAAACCCGCCGAGAGGGCGAAGTTCCTGAAACTGAGGCCAGTGAAGTCCTTGTTTGCCGAATCTATCGAACTGTTGACAGTGGACTGCCCCGAGGGAAGAAGAAGCCCCTGCCTCGTGTTGAGTACAGCGGCGTCGAGAAAGCCGTCCAGCCAGACTATGGATTCCACGAGGGGCATCCTGAGTTCGATCCAGTTCTCCCAGAGCTGGAGCCCGTCGTAGGAATAGAGGCTGTGCCAGCCCCTTCCGTAGAAGGTCCCGTCGATATGCACCGCATTCTCGGTGCTGACGAGCACCTCGGAATGACCAGGCTGGGCAAGGAGGGCCTGGAAACCGCTATGGGCTCCTGCGACCATCTTGAGCTTCCAGGAATCGAGGACTGGAAAGGAGAACAGGGTCATGAAGGCGTCGAGCCGCGTGTCTGACCGGATGTAGTGCTCGGGCTCGAAGTCGAGGAAACCGGCGTAGCTCAGCTTCTGGCTCGCATAAATGCCCTTGGTAGGATTTACCCAGTAGTCGAGGTTGTTGATGTAGACCTTGCCAGAAACCTTGTTGCCAAGGACCCATCGACCCTGCTCGGTCCTGATGCTGGCCGTTGCTGGCCGGTATTTCTCGCTGTCGTAGGCGACGTTGGTAAGGCCGCTGGCCATGCCGAGCCCGAGGCCATAGTTTCCCCCGGGCATTGTCCAGCCATACCCGGTATTGAGCCCGAGGGTGAGGGCAGTCTTGTCGTAGGGCATCTGGTAGGCGGCGGGCACGATGAAGTTGGCAGCCTTGTATTCTTCGTATGAATTGTAAGGATCGGGTACGCCGTCGCCGAAGACCGGAGCGGCCGTATCCACGGGAGTCGTGGTCGTCTTGTGTGACAAGGCGAGGTCGATCCCGCCCGACAGCCTCCGGTCGAGAAGCCAGTTGTCGAGGAAGGAGAAGGTGAGGCTCTGGTCGTCGGGCGCGGCGTTGAGTTCGATCGAGAAGGTCTGGCCGTTGCCGAGGAAGTTGCGGTCGCTCCACTTGATGAGTCCCGAGACCGGGAAGGCATTGGGATCGCCGAGTCCAGAAAGCGTGACGCCGAAGTTTATGTCTGCGGTGCTCTGCTCCTCGAGGTTGATCACGAGGTCCATGAGTCCCTCGGCACTGCCTGGCTTCATGTCGGGCACGACCGAGGAAAAATACTGCAGGTTGTAGAGGTTGCGGAGACCTTCGACGATCTTGGCCTTCGAGAAGACGTCGCCGACCTTGAGCGGGAGCTCGCGGAAGAGCACGCTCTCCTTGCTCTTGGTGTTGCCCGCGAAGGCGATGCTCTCGATGTGGGCGCGATCGCGCTCCGCGATCCTGATCGTGTAGTTGACGACAAGTTTTTCCTCGTCGCGCTTGTCCACGAGATCGATGGAATTGAAAATATATCCGCTTTCATAGTAGAGGTCCTCGACCCGCTGCTTGTCGGCCAGGAGGCGCTGGAGGTTGACCGCCCCACCCGGCTTCTGCTGCATGAAGACCATGAGCTTCTCGCTGCTGAATATGCGGTTGCCCTCGAAACCTATCCCCCCGAGCACCCAGGGCTTGCCCTCGCTGATGACGAAGGTCAGGTCAAGGAGGCCCTTCCCCCCCTTGGGGTCCTTGGTGTAGGTCCGCACCACGTCGGAGACCGCTGCGTCGACGTAACCCTTGCTCCGGTAGAGCTCGACGATCTTCTGGCGGTCCTCCTCGAGCTTCGACTCCTGGAAGGATCCGTCCTGGAAAAGCCCCGCCTCCTTGAGAACCATCGCTGCCTTGAGGGTCTTGTCGCCGAAGGCGGCGCTGCCCGAGAACTTGATGGACCGCACCGCGAGCTTGGACCCCTCGGCCACCACGAACACCAGGTCGACTTCGCCGGCCTCGGTGGGCTCGGTCACCGTGGAAGTCACCGTCGCCTCGGTGAAGCCCTTCTCGAGGTACAGCCGTTTCACCGCGAGCTCGTCGAGCTTGGCCGATTGAGGGGCATAGATGTCGCCAGTCTTGGTCTTCACGGCGTCGAGGATCTCCGTGGCGTGGAGACCGGAATTGCCCTGCACCTTTACGTGGCCGATGGCTGGCTTTTCCTTGACGATGAGCTTGACGATGACGGAGGTCTTTGATGCATCGCCGGGAAAGGCCTCGGGATCGATGGTGTCGAACCAGTCGAGTTCGTAGACACGGCCCTGGAGCTCAGCCCAGAGCTCCTGCGTGAAGGGCTTCCCGATGTAGGTCGAGGCAAGCGAATCGAGGCCACGCCTGTCGGCGTGATTGACCCCCTGCCACTGTATCCCGCTGATGGGCTTTCCCCAGAACCATTCGTCCTCGGCCGTCAGCGCGAAGGTGGCCAGCAGGAGGGCGCAGGCCAGCATCGTTCGTTTCATGTGATATCCTCACTTCCTCATAGGGAGAGTTTCCAGGTCAGGTTGAAGCTCTGGTCATCTATGAATAATTGTTCAGGGTGTTTCGGCTGGAAGGTCCACTGAAGGAGCCCGAACGGGGTCTCGAAATCAACGCCTACCTCGGAATCCAAGCCTACCCCGAACATTTGGAGGGGAACAAGTGGTTCCGAGGTCAGTCGGGCCGAGGCGTGGGCGAACACCGAGTCGGAGAGGTATTTCCCGGCGAAGACACTCGTCTCGCCGAGGTAATCCTTGAGGTTCTCCCCGAGTCCCTTCACTGCCACGCCCGAACCGGGATTGGCCACGGCGAAGAGGAGACGCTGGAGGGTGAGCGAGTGGATATAGAACACGTCGAGGTTGAGGGCTTCGCGCACGCTCGCCTCGAAGGCCTTGGTGAGGTTGAGCTGGGGCACGAAGTCCATCCCCGAGATCGCGATGTTCGCGAGGTTGAGATCGCCGCCATCCGCCACGCCCAGGAGGTTCTGCCCGAGGAGGAGGGCGATGTCCGACTCGCTCTTGGGCGGCACTGAGGTGAGTCTCGGCTTGAAGCTGGCCACGGGGACGCTGTCAGCGCGGAGCGTCACGATGATCGGCCCCTCAGCGGTACTGTCCCTGAGTTCGGCGCGCATGGACACGAGCGGGTCGAAGGGCTTGTTGGAACTCTCGTTGAACACAAGCTTCGCCGAGCGAAGGAAGAAGTTGCGCTGGATGTAGAAGGCCTCGCCCCCACGCATCAGGACCTCGCCCTTCACCGACATGTCCTCGCGGGCCTGGTCGTAGCGCACGCTGAGATGGCTCGAGGGCTCGGTATTGCCTGCGATGATCGGGTAGTTCCGGTCGGGAAAAAACACGCGAACGCTCTTGGCGAAGGAGATGCCGAGGTCGATGTCCAGGAGTGAGGAAGGTGCCTGGGTGGCTTCCACCCCACCGGCGAGGGTTTCGGGCGTGACCGTGATGTCGGTCTTGCGGAGCTCGAGCTTGCCCTTGACCGAGAGCACCGAACCCATGATCCGGAGATCGAGGTTCGGGACAGCGAAACCCTTGATCGTCACACCGAGTATTTTAGTTTCAATTGGTACTATTGTTGTGGCAAGGCTACGCATTCCGATCCGGATGTCGGTGGGTACCCACTGGTCGAAGATGAGCTCGAGGGTCAGCGCGAAATTCGAGTTGTGGATGGGCACCGAGGGGGCAGACAGGAGGAGCCGCTTGCCGTCGGCGACGATGGGAGCGCTGATCGGTCCGGCCACCTCGGAGATCCATCCCGGGAGCGAGAGCTTGCAGTCGTCCAGGCGCATCGCCCCGGAGAAGTCCGGATCGTTCCCGTTGCCCCGGATAAGGACATCGCCGGAGAGCCTGCCGCCCTCGAAGACCACCGGCAATCCGCCGACGAGGCTCGAGAGCACCTTCATGTCGATGCCGAGCCCCTTGGCTTCCAGATCGATATCCAGCCCCCGTATCCTGCCCTTGAGGTCGACCGTGAAAGCGAAGGGTCTTGTAGTCTTCGCGGTGATGCTCCCATCGGGCAGGAGGCTCAAGGCAAACTCGGTCTTTGGGCCTCCCTTGATGAACAAACCCCGGGAAGAAATGTCCAGAAGAAAAGGCCAACTGGCTGCCTTCATGTCCTGGAAGACAAAGTCGGAGAACTGACCCTCGTAGCGGCAGTCACCAAGCTTCGTAAGGAAGTCGCGGCTGTTGGCAGCCCTTGAGGAGAGGGCGAGGGCGAAGTTGAAGCCCATGCCCTGCAGCGTATTCTTGCTGAAGAAATGCCCCGACATCGCCCCAGAGCCGCCATCGAGATCGATTTTTGTCGCAAGTCCCGTAACTTCGAAGCCGCGCCAGAGGGCATGGCCGTCGCTGAGGGCGAAGTTGCCGGGTGCGAAGGCTCCATTGACGCTCATCACGATGGGCGAGCCGTCCAGCTTGCCCGAACGCAACGTAGCCTGCCATGTGCCCTCGAGCCGGTCGAGGGCGCCTGACACGGTCAGGCTTCCGTCCACGACTCCGAAGAGACGGTCCTTGACTACCCGGACCAAGGGTGAGGACGTGCAGTCGAGCCTCGCGTTCAGCAGGCCCTCGGCATAGCTGGCATCGAGTTCGTAGCTTTCGGCCGTGGCGCCGGCAAGGTGGAGTTTGATCTCTCCCTCCGTTCCACCCTTGGCCAGAACGAGGGAACCGGAGCCCTGCACCTTCGAGAAGGCGTCGGCGACACTCGCGGCCGAGATGCTGCCACCTTCAGGACCGAAGGTCCCCGCCAGGGTCACCTCCGGGGGGCTCATTCCGAAGTTGCGCGAACTTGGCTGCACTTCGAGCCGCTGCACGGAGAGGTTCCAGTCTGAGGAGTCCCTGAATCGGAGGTCGAAGGCGCAGGTCAGCGCGAGGGGCAGGTCCTTGATAGGCACAGGCATCGACTCGAGGCTGACGGAAGCGGTGATGCTCCCGTCGGAGAAGCGACCGGTCAGGTTGAGGCCGTAGTCGCCTGTCGCCTTGAGGATGCTCCCGTTCCAGGTACCCTTGAGCGCGTAGGGTATGCCCGAATAAAGGATGGAGGTCTCGAAGCTCATGTCGCCCTTGGGCAGGATCGCCAGAGTGCCCGAGAGTTCGGTCTTGTAGTCCTTCCAGGCTATCTGGGCCTTGCGGATGGTGATGTCGCTATCCCTGCCCGAGGCCGAAACGATGGCCACGCCTCCGGGAAGGTCACGGGAGGTGATGGTCAGGTTCGACGTGCTCCAGGAAACATGGGTCATGTCGGACTGGACCTGGACGCCCCCCCCGAGTTCAAAGGGCGAAAGCCGGTCTATGAGATCCTTGCCCATGAAAAAGCCGAGGAGGGGGGTGATGGCTCGCAGTTCCAGAAGGTCCCAGGAGGCTCCGCACTCCACGATGCCGTCGGCCTTGCGCGACCAGCTCCCCTCGAGTTCAAAGCGATGGTCCCGCGCTGCTTTAGCCTTCATGGCGGCGGCAACCCCGGCAAGGGTGACATCTGGACTCGCCGCTGTGTTGATAGCGGGCGCGGCCGGGATTGCTGCGTCAGTATCCATGGTGGGCAGGAGGAAGGCGAGGGATGCAGTGTACAGCTCGTCCCGTATCTTCAGGCCCAGGGCCAGATCCCTGAAGACCACCCCCGCCACCGAGAGCTTCGCGCTCCTGGCGGAATAATCGCCCGCCATGCCGTCGATCATCACCGCACCGACGATCGGCAGCCTGCCTCCGAGGGGACGGGCATCAGCGTTGAACTCGCCCTTCACCAGGAGGTCCTTCCTCCGGAGGCTGCCTGCGAAGGCAAAGGTACCGAGCTTTCCCTCGGCACGCGCACTGCGGACAGTGAAGGCCTCTGGCGTGCCGAGGGCGGAAACCCGGACCTTCCAGTCCCCCCCATCCACCGAATCGGGAATCCTGCCCTCGAGATCGCCATCGAAGCTGAGCTGGGAGGTATTCATGCCCGGCAGTTCAAGCGTCAGGAGGCCGGTCCAGGATTCGTGGAACCAGGGCGCGATAAAGGCGAGGCCCTTCCCGGGGACAAAGAGCGTTTCAGGGCGGAAGTCGACGCAGCGCAGGTTCACCGAAAGATCGCGTGACCCGACGACGTAGCGCCCATAGAGGTCGATAGGAGCCGAATCGCGGACCTTCCTGACCTCTATGACCCCCTTGGCAAAGGCAAGATCGATGTCCTGGGTAGTGAGCGTGAAGGAGGAAGCGGTGGCGCTGGCGGTTGCACGGAGCCTGACCGCATCGAGCACCGGCGAGAAGGAACCGGCCAATACCAGCACCGAGGTGAGTTGACCTAGCCCTGGAACCCGCGCCGAGGCCGTTCCCGCCAGGGTGATCTCAGGTTCCGCCTTTGTCGTGTCGATGCCGATCTTCCTCGCGTCGATGACCAGCCCTCCTTCGAGGAGGTCAGGGAGCTCGAGCTGGAGATCCTTGGCATCCAGAACGAGCCTGGGAAGCACTATCGATTGGTTGGCGCTCCCATCGCGCGAGCCGAAAAGCACCCGGAGCCTGTCGAGATCGGAGCGCGCAATGGACGCCGTGGCTCCCTCGAGGGCGATTCCGGTGATGAAGGGGTCTCCGCGATGGCGGATGAGGGCCCACAGGTCATAGCGGAGGGAAACACGACGCGCTTCCAGGACCCTGCGCCCCTCGGCATCGGTGATCCTGAGCTGACGGAGCCCCAAGCCTCCAAGGATCGAGGGAGAGAGGCTCTCGTAGGCTATCGAGTATCCGGTCAGTTTCAGGAAAGAGGCACCGAGGTCGATTGTGTACGCAGCAATGCGCCGACGTATTTCACGGTCGGCGGGAAGGGCCACGAGGCCTGCGAGGACGAGGAGAAGGGCGGCCCCCGAGGCCGCGATGACGGGACGGACCCGACGGGCGGTTGCCAGCATGGGAGATGGCGTGGAGACTAGCACGGAAGGAAGCATCCCGTCATTCTGCATCGCTTTTCTGCCAAGGGATCCAAAGACCTTCGGCTTGCCGCGCCGGGGCTGCCCCGGATAGTCTTCGGGCATGTCCACGCCCGAACGAGAGATCATTCCCGGTTTCATCGTCCTTGAAGGTATCGACGGAACCGGCACGACAACACAGCTGAAGCGTATAGAAACAGGTCTCGATTCGCTCGGCGTCCCTCACTGGACGAGCTTCGAACCGACCGATCTCCCGACGGGAACCTTCCTCAGGAAGGTTCTGTCGGGTGAGGTGCCGGCGGAGCCCGCTACCATCGCCCGTCTTTTTTCGGCTGACCGCAACGAGCATCTCTACGGAAAGGGCGGCGCTGTCGAACGCCTCAACCGGGGGGAACTCGTCGTCTTCGATCGCTACCTCTTCTCGAGCCTTGCCTATCAGGGAATGGACTGTGGCCTTGAACTGCCTGCCATGCTGAACGCTACCTTTCCCCTGCCTGGCCTCCTTGTGTACTTCGACCTCGGCGTGGAGGTCGCAATGACGAGGGTCGCGCGGAGACCCGGCCGAGACATCTATGAAACGCACGCCGCCCTCGAGCGCGTTCGCAGCGCCTACATCGAGGTACTCGCAGCCTTTGCCGGCTCCGGGATGCGCATTGTGCATGTCGATGCCGCCGCCCCCCTGGCTGAGGTATCCCGAGTCATCGACGCGCTGGTCGAGGGGGTATTGGCGGGGCTTGCCGCAGGGCGGAATCCGGCTCACTAAGTGCAAACCAGCAAGGCAGCCTGAAGGTTTCGCAGATACCGACGAGCGGCGCACTTTCGTCACCCCTCCCTCCTGCCGATAATCGGGGAATGCGGACTCCCAAAAGGATGCTAGCCCTCGCCTGCCTGGTGGCCTTCATGGCCAGCGGCCTCAACGCGTGGACAGTCTACTACAAGGAGCAGTACTACCGGCTCTGGCATGAGCATTACATCCAGTACCCCGACGATATCATCGAGAACATCGCATGGCTCGAGCGCGCACGGAAGGCGGAATTCTGCAATCCCTTGTATGCCCTGGCTAAGATCGACGACAAAAAACAGTGGGAGCGCTACCGCTATCTCCTGGACATGCACCTCGACATCAAGCTCCTCCAAGCCCATCTGGCCCTCGGCTCCAAGTACGACAAGCGCGTCGCATACTTCTTCAATGCCCCATGGAAGGACCAGAACCTCGAAAGCCTCAAGATCGCCGAGACAGCCTACAAGGCTGCCCTCGCCTATTGGCCCGAGATCCAGGCACTGGCCGCCAAGGCAGCGGCGATGCCCTACGTTGAGGTCGAAGGCGTGGCCTATTGGGCTGACGAATCGGCCCGCATCGTGTCAGGCGACCTCGATTTCGGCACCACTATCGCGCGCGAGCTCAAGCGCCTGGACAAGGTCAGGGCAGAGTTCATGGCGATGGATCCTGCCAGATACTGAAGCGAAACCATCCCCCAGGAAGGCTCAATGATCAAGGCAATGATCTTCGACCTCGACGGCACCCTCGTGGACAGCCTCGCCGACCTCGTCACTTCCATCAATACGGTTCTTGCCCACGAGGACCTTCCCCTGCGCGAAAGCGCTGAGATACGCCTGATGATAGGCCAGGGCATGGCCAATCTCGTGCGCCGCGCCATCCCCGAAACCCTGCACGGAACCGAGATTGAAACCCGCATGCTCGCCGCTGCCAAGGCCGACTATGACCGCCGCTGCATCGAGAAAACCCGCCCCTATGCGGGAATGCCACCCCTCCTCGAGGAACTCCGCGCACGCGGCATCGCCCTGGCTGTGCTCTCCAACAAGCCCGACGCCTTTGTCCTCCGGATCGTGGGCGCCCTCTTCCCGGAGGGGACCTTTGCCGAGGCCCGGGGCGAGCGTTCGGATTTCCCCAAGAAGCCTGACCCCGCCTCCGCCCTCGACATCGTGCGCCGACTCGGCGTCGAGCCCGCTTCCTGTGCCTTTGTCGGGGACTCGGGAGTGGATATCGCAACAGGGAGGGCTGCGGGGATGCTGACAATCGGTGTCACCTGGGGCTACCGAGAACAGGCCGAGCTGGAGGCAGGAGGGGCGGCCGTCCTGGTGAACAAGCCTGAGGAAATACTGGGGCTTTTGGGGTGAACTGAGGGCAGGAAAGGCCTTTCAGCCTCAGCCTCGAGTTGATCCCTCTATTCCTTGACCCTCTATGACCGATCTGGCCCGCGCCACAGCGGAGTTGCCGAGTTCCAGACCTTCGCGGGCAATAAGCTCGTAGAGACCGCCAGCAGCAACCTTTTCTCCAAAGGCTTTCTGTGTCGAGAAAAGCAAGTCTGTGGGCCAGCTATCGCAGGGAGGACGGCAGAAAATAGCCTTCCGTCCGAGACGAAAGGCCTGGTCATCAGGGTAGACGAGGGCCAGATCGGGATCGGAAGCCTCGGTCATTCCGCCTCGGGCGGCCGAACCGAACAGCACTACAACACTCGGCTGGCTGGCATCGAGGAGCCACTGAAGCTTGGCCTCGATAAGGCGAGCGGTTTCTTTTTTTGAAAGCCGCACAGGCTTAAGCAATCCCATGACCTCAGTGTGCGTCCCTGCGTCGCCACGGGCAAGGTGGGGCGTCCCAGGCCGCCACTATTGAGGCCTCTCTTCGGCTCTTTCTTCTGGCTCCTCGCTGTCCTTGAAAACCCCTTCACGAATAATGCGATCGGTAGCCTCATCGAGGTAGGTCGTCAGGGCGGCAGACAGCTGCAGGAACTCCGGCCACAGAATCTCGTCTGAGAATGTCTTGACGACCCTCAGCATCACCGTAGTCCGACGTTGCCCGCGCCATCGAAACGGCTTTAATCCATAGCGTCGGCAGAGGGCAAGGAAAAGCCTGAGGTTCCACCCATCGCCCAATTTGAAGCGCATCTCGATGACGGGCTCCTTGGCCCCCATCTCGCGCTGCCTGGCCAGGATACGCTCGCGGGCAGCCCCAGCGGCGTCCCGTTCCCCTACGGTGGCAGCCCCAGCGAAAAGAGCCTCGATCTTCCGGAGTTTTTCCTTGAGTTCAGCTTCGGTGGTCATGGCAATCCTTTCAGGGTGAGCCTGGGTGCGCGCGTTGAAGCCGCGAGGTTCGTATGCTACCCTCATACCATGACAGTCAGCTATTCGGAAGTAATCGTGCGCGATCCTGCCATCTGCGGAGGCGAGCCCGTGGTAAAGGGGACGAGGGTGACGCTTCGTACGATTCTGGCAAGCCTGGCAGAAGGTGCCTGGCTTGATGAGATCCTCGCCTGATTATCCAACCGTGACCGAAACGCAACTGAAAGCGATTATCGCCTTCGCCGCCTCGTCGGCTGAAGAGGATGTGCCCTTGCCGGCTTTGTCTTTTCCCGCATGAGGATCAAGCTGGACGAGAACATGCCGACAAGCCTGGCTGCACAGCTCAATTTTCTAGGACATGATGTGCATACCGTTAGGCCCGAGATAGACAGGGATTTCCAGTTCCTCGAGAGGCCGATAGTTCTAAAAGGGGAATCACTGAAACTAGGGGATGCTTTGATGAAGATTATTCGATATGTGTTCGAAGCAGAGTTCGCGAACGTGCCAACATGATTTGACTCTTTCGACAAATGTCTTCATATTACACGACAGATGTCGGAGGTCTACATGTCAGATGTAACGATTGAAAAGCTGCTCGGTGGCAGCGGGGTTATTGGCCACTCACTGAGATCGGAAATGGACTTGTTCGAAATCTCTCGAACAGGCCTTCCAAAGAAATCGCTGCTTCATTTGGTCTCCAATCTGAACGTTTCGCTTCGAGCGATGTCCCAGTTGCTGAATATCACCGAAAGGACAATTCAACGGAAGGGCGACTTGGAGCTGATGGATGTTGCGACTACAGAACAGATTCTTCAGATTGCTGAGGTGTATTCACGAGGAAGCGAGGTCTTTGGCTCGGCTGAGAACTTTCAGGATTGGATGAATGCAGAAAATCTTTCGCTTGGCGGGAAAAGGCCTATCGAAATGATTTCGTCCAGGTATGGCGCCCACATGGTGCTTGATGTTTTGGGGCGAATTGAGCATGGGGTATTCTCCTGATGAAGGTCTTCCGGATAGCAAAAAGGGACTTCATCAGTGATTTGTCCGGCGAAGGTGCCCGGCTGTTCGGTGGTCGCTGGAACAAGAAAGGGACGAGTCTCTTGTATACTTCTGAAAGTCGCTCACTGGCCACCGTTGAGTATTTGGTTCATCTTCCGATGTCGATCATGGCACATGATGTCTGTATCGCAGAAATCGAATTACCAGATCTTGTGGCTATGTCTACAATCGAGATTTCGATGTTGCCTGACCTTTGGATGAGCTACCCATCTCCACATGAGCTTTCAGAGATCGGAGACAAATGGAAATGGGAAAACAGCAACCTGGTACTGAAGGTACCTTCTGCCGTTGTCAAGAATGAGTGGAACTATCTGGTCAACCCGAGTCATCAGGACTTTTCAAGAGTTCGAGTACTTTCGGTGGAAGAGTACCTTTTCGATTCGCGTCTCTTGCGAAGTAGATCGAAAGCTATCGTCAAGTTCGACCTGTCGTAGCGAGGCAAGCACACTACGACAGTTCAACGTGACGCACGAGGCCTGGGTGGGAAGCAGATCCGGGTTCATCGATTGTAGGTCGCCGCCGATACAGCCCCGATAATCTCGAGGTCCTTCTCAAGTAGCTCATTGACGAGCGTGCCGATATCCTTTCCGGAGATCTGGGAAATGTGGGCCAGCTTACCGCGAAGGTCCGGACCGAGATAGACAGGGATTCCCAGTTCCTCGAGTGGCCGGTAGTACGTGCCCTGCAGGCCAGAGCTGAAGTCGTACATTGTCCATCACCCTTTGGAGATTGGCGAGACCGGGCTGGTTCATCCGAGTATCCTGGCGGTCATCAAGCAACCAGACCTTGAAGCCGATCCCACTGTAGTAGGCTGCGATCTTTTCAGCGTCGTTGACCCCGGCCTGCAAAGCGGCGAGCTGGTCGTATTTGTTGACACCGATAATTACAGCACATTTGCCCGAAGTACCGGCATTCTCGCTGTTCTGGGCCTCAAGTCCTCCCAGCGCAAGGAAGGCCATGAGGATGCACAGCGGAATGCGCCAGGTCCCATTTGAAATCATGTGTTTTTCCTCTTTGCCCCCGTACGATCTGCACGCCGTCCACCCCGGTGCTGCCAATAAAGTCACGGCAAGCAGGATGGACCGATGGATGGCACAACATTTCACAGCCAACTTCCTTCCAGGATGTTGGCTGGAGTCTACAGGAACTGGATTGTAAAAGATATCTCGTCCACCTTCTGAGGTCGGACTTCCGGGCAGGTCAGGCCTTGGGCAGGTCGCGGACTTCCTGCTCGGAAAGCCCGGTCGCCGTGCTGATCTGCTGGACTGTGAGTCCCTGCTCCTTCAACTTGCGGGCAATTACTCGCTTCTCTTCTTCCTTCCCTCGGGCTTCTCCTCGAGCCTCTCCTCGAGCCTCTCCTCGAGCCTCTCCTCGAGCGATCAGCATTTCAGCGGTACTCATAAAACCCTCCTTCAGGTAGCTGTCAGTCAAAAGACGGTTGACCTTGTCGAGCAATTCCTCGGGCGACAAGCCTGAGCTGGACAGGAGATACAGTTCGATCTCCATGAATGACGGATCATCCTTGAAAATCCTTCCCACAGTTCGGGAAAGGCGATCAAAGGCCTTGAGCGCGAGATCGATCTGGGTCCGGGCATACTTCATGGCCCACAATGCCGCTTCCATCTCCGGAGGGCCACTCATGCGCGAGTCGGGAAGCGCCGTCAGGTTGAAAACCTGGCACAGGTACTCAGGCTGATAATTCCGCAAAGCCTCGGGATAGCCAGGACGAAAAAGCTCCGAAAAGCGCGATGGAACCGCAGAGGACTCACCGTGGTAGAACAGGATGGGTAGAATCGGTGTCAGGGGCTGCGACGGCGACTCTTTGGCATCCCTGGTCCAAGTCTGTACCATGTAGCGAAGCACCTGAAGGAGCGCCCAAGAGTCAGCCCAGGACTTGTGCTCGACCAAAACATAAACCCGGGCACTTGACCCAGCAATCTGGACGCATCCAAACTCATACCCCGCAGTCGCCCCTCCCCACTCCCAGTCCCTCCTCCGCTGGCAGAACCCCAACTTCCACGTTAGACTCCGTCCCCGACACATGCTACAGGATCGGCCCAGCCGGTCTTTTCAAAGGGGAGGAATCATGGACCACCAGACCATACAGAAGCGGGCACAGGCCTACATCGCCGCCGAAACCGACGCAGCCTTCAAAAAGGAGGTCGCGGACCTCCTTGCAAGCGCAACCACGGGTGGACAGGCAGAGTGGAAGGAGCTCGAGGACCGCTTCTACCGCGACCTTGAGTTTGGCACCGGCGGACTCCGCGGCGTGATCGGTGGAGGCTCGAACCGGATGAATTTCCTCGTCGTCACCCGCGCCACACAGGGCCTTTGCGACTACCTCATCGAGACCTTTCCGGGCAAAAAGCTGTCCGCCTGCATAGCCTACGACTCCCGCCACCACTCCGACAGCTTCGCCATGGCGGCCGCCCGCGTCTTCGCGGGCAACGGCATCAAATGTTATCTCTTCCCCTCCCTCAGGCCCACTCCGGAGCTCTCCTTCGCCGTCAGGCGCCTGGGTTGCGATACCGGCATCGTGGTGACCGCCAGCCATAATCCGCCTAAATATAATGGCTATAAGGCCTACTGGAACGACGGATCCCAGGTCACTCCGCCCCACGATGTCGGCATCATCGACCGGGTCGGAAAGGTTGTGGAGGCCAGGCTCATCCCCAAGGACGAGGCCATGGCAAAGGGCCTCATCGAGTTCCTCGACAGTGCCACCGACGACGCCTACGTAGCAATGGTAAAGTCCCACCTCCTCCGCCCCGCCCTCATCAAGGAGATGGCAAGCCAGGTCAAGCTTGTGTATACGCCCCTCCATGGCACGGGAGCCATGCTCTTCGAGCGCATCATGGGAGAGCTCGGCCTCAGGGTCATGACCGTGCCCGAGCAGCGCGAGCCCGACGGTGATTTTCCGACGGTGGCCTTCCCCAACCCCGAAGAGGCCGCGGCCCTCGACCTCGCCCTCAAGCTCGCCGCCAGGGAAAAGGCCGATGCAGTCATGGCCACCGATCCCGATGCCGACCGCCTCGGCATAGCTGTGCGCGCCCCTGACGGGAGCTATGTCCTCGTGACAGGGAACCAGCTCGGCTCACTCCACCTGGATTATATCCTCCTGACACTGAAGGAGCTTGGGAAGATGCCCCAGCGGCCTGCCGCGGTCAGGACAATTGTGACGACCGAGCTCCAGATCCGCATCGCGGAAGCCTATGGCGCGACGAGCCACGACTGCCTGACCGGCTTCAAGTGGATAGCCGAGCTCATGCGGAGCTTCAAGGCCGAGGGCATCGATTTCGTGTACGGCACCGAGGAGAGCTACGGCCATCTCATCGAGCAGGAGGTCCGTGACAAGGACGGAATCTCCGCTGCAGCCATCACCGCAGAGATGGTCCTGTACTGGCGGTCGAAGGGCAAAAGCCTCCTCGACCGCCTTGCCGACCTCTACAGAGAACATGGGTACTATGAGGAAAAAGGCGTCAATACGTACTTTGAGGGTGCCTCGGGCATGAGCGTGATGGCGGGCATCATGGCGGGCTACCGTGCGCGTCAGCCTGCGAGCTTTGGGGGCATCCCCGTCGTCCGTGTCCGCGATATACAGGCCGGCCTCGAGTGGAAGGCAGGAAGTGCCGAAGAAGCGACACACTGCCACCTGCCTGCGAGCGATGTCCTCCAGTGGTGGCTCGAGGACGGCACCCTGGTCACCGTGCGCCCCAGCGGTACCGAACCCAAGATCAAGTACTACATACTTTCCCGCACTGCCGTGGAAAATGGCGACCTCGCGGCGGCAAAGACCGTCTCGACGGCAAAGAACGAGGCCATCATCGCCGACATCAAGGCAGTGCTGGCAGCGGCTGCCAGCGCAAGCACGGCAGTCCCGGCAGCTGCGGTGTGAGCCGCAGGAACTGGCCCCGGCTCTCCCCGAAGGAAGCGCTCGCCCTCCTGCCTGAGGGCTGGAAGGGCAGGCGCTTCCTTGCGATAGACGTCGAGACCACAGGCCTCGACCCCCGCAATTGCCGTGTGGTGGAGATAGGCGCCCTCCTGTTCGAACCCTCATGCTGGCCCAAAGCCGGCATTGTGGCCGGGGACACACTACCCTCCTCCCTTGAATCCCTCGTCGATCCGGGCAGCCCAATCCCGGCGGTCGTGACCTCCATCCACGGCATCGGGGACAGGGATGTCGCTGGCCAGCCGGGCTTTGCCGAACTTATCCCGGAACTGGACCGGCTCCTTGGTCAGGGTGAGGACGCGGCCATCATCCTCGCCCACAACGCTCCTTTTGATCTTGGTTTCCTGGCCCGCGAATATGCCGAGGCTGGCAGGGCCTGCCCGGCGAACCGAGTCATCGACAGCCTGACCTTCGCGCGCGCCGCCTTCCCTGAGCTCCCCTCCCATAGCCTCCCCCGCGTCGTGGCCTTCCTGGGCATCCCCAGCGGGCGGAGCCACCGGGCCCTGGATGACGCCCGGGCTGCCGCAGCTGTTTTCATGGCCTCGGAGAAGCAGCTCCATGCGATGATTTAGGGTCTCCTCCATTGTTCAGGACCCGCCTCGCTTGCTAGAATGCCAGACATGTCCTCGACCCGCACTTCCTATGACCTTGTTGTCCTCTCCGGAGACATAGGCGGAACCAATGCCAATTTTGCCCTCATTGGCAAGAAGGGGGGCACCTTTACCCTCCTCTTTGACCGCCACTACCGCACGCGGGCCGAACCCACCCTCGTCTCGGCCCTTGAAAAATTCGTCGCGGAGGCAGCCCGTGAATGCCCTGGCATCGCGCCGGAACTCTGCTGCATCTCTGGCGCCGGCCCCGTCATCGGACGCCGCATAGAGCTGACCAATGCCCCCTGGAGCATCGACGGGGCCGAGATCGAATCCCATTTCGGCTTCAGGACCCTCCTCATCAATGACTTTACGGCTATCTCCTACGGCGTCCTCCTCCTCGATCCGAGGGACCCTGAGGAGCTCCTCAGGTTGCCGCACACGGACGGATCGTTGCCTGACCCGAAACCAGGGGTCCGCGTCGTCATCGGGGCCGGCACAGGCTTGGGCTATGGCTATGTCGTCAAGATCCATGACCGTACGGAAGCCTTCGCTTCCGAGGGAGGCCACGTCACCCTCCCTGTCTACGACGAGGTCTCGCGCGCCCTCCAGTCCTGGCTGGCCGAGCGCATGGACTTCGTGCCTGGAGCGGAGGCTGCGGTTTCGGGCATCGGCATCTCGAACATCCACGAGTTCTTCTGCTCGAGGATGGGCTCCCGGGAGGGGCTCAACGCCGAGATCCTCAGGATGGATGGAGGCGCCAGGCCTGCCATGATCTCAGCCAATGCCGAGGGCGATCCGGTCTGCGCCGCGACGATGGACATGTTCGTGCGGCTCTATGCGCGCGTGGCCGCCGACGCCGCGGCGACCTTCCTGCCCTCGGGAGGCATCTTCCTCGCGGGCGGGATCGCAGCCAAGAACGAGGCCCGCTTCCTCGAGGGGCAGCGCTTCATGGACACCTTCGAAAAAAGCTACCGTGGCCATATCCGGTCGATACTCTGCGCGACTCCGGTCATGATCGTGAAGGACTACGCGATCTCGCTCTATGGAGCGGCCAACGCCGCGGTCATGAACTGCTGACGAAAAGGAAGATGGCCATGCACGACCTGCCCGAAGACTTCCTCGCCGACCTCCGTGCGAAGGGCATCGACCTCGACCTCACGCTCTCGATACTCGATGACTGGAATTCGGGGTACTATGACGATGTCAGGCCGGTGAAGGCCAGCGGGGTACCAGAGGTGGACGGCCGCACCGTCATTGCCACTGGGCCGGCAGTGTCGCTTGGCGTCGCCACGGATTCCGCGGCAACCCTCCTTCAATCCTTCGGGATCGCCCTCCCGGGGGGCCTGCCCTCCCAGAGGGGCGAAATCATGTTCG
>JBMOIK010000040.1:0-18224 GCA_049317365.1 Rectinemataceae bacterium
GCGATGGGATCAAAGGGAACGTTCTTGCCGGGGCTCCACTCCTCGCCCACCAGCGCTCGGAAGTCCTTCCAGCCAATGGAGTCGATGGGCTTTGCCGCGGGATTGGTCCTGGGGTCGTCGGTGTAGACCTTTGCGATGTTGGAAAGGTTCACGACCCTGTCCGCCCCGAACTTCTCGGCAAGGAGAACTGCGTCGTAGTCGGTCGACCATCCTGGCTTCCAGCCCGCTGCAACAAGGACCCGACCCATGAAAAGCTCGACGCCGGTCGGATCGACGATAACATCCTGGGGCGCCCATGCTCCGCAGATCGCCTTGACCAGCTGGGCGTTGAGCCTTGTCGCCATGATTCCAACCCAGTCCTGCGCCTCGTTGTCAGCAGCAAAGCCTGATGCTTCGGCAACCTCCCGGAAGGCCTTCTGCCAGGAACGCGCAGGTCCTCCTCCACCCACGACAAGAATGAGCCGCCGACCCGGATCGGCCTCGAGATGTCGGGCGACGAGGGCACGGAAGTCAGCGAGGAAGGTCGCATCGGGGCCTTCCGGAGCGACAATCGAGCCACCAAGGGATACGACGGTTGTCATGGAGTTCCTCCAGGAACTCAGGATACACGAGGCAGCGCGGCGCGGTAAAGCCGCTGCCTTGGCAGGAAGCCCTTGCACGGTCTGGAATTGCGGTGAGTTGACTCCGCCCAAGGCGCATGCTACATTCGCCGGACCCCGTGCGGGGAACCACGTCTTTTCCACATTCCTTGGGAAAATCATGCGCCATTTCGACACTCATGCCCACATCGGGCTTATATTCGATGACCCGATCGAACAGCTGATTGTTTGCCAAGAGGCAAAACAGTCAGGTGTGACACGCATACTCAGCATCTGCAACAGCCTCATTGACTTCAAGCAGGTCTATGAAAACCTCAAGACGGCAGAACATGTCTACCATGCCGTCGGGGTTTCCCCCTCGGAGGTCCAGGCACCCGGCAAGGACTGGCGCAAGACCATCGAGGATGCCATCAAGCTTCCGCGCGTTGTGGCCCTCGGAGAGATCGGACTCGACTACTTCCACCGCTACGGCGACCGGAAAAGCCAGATCGAGCTCTTCATCGACCAGCTCGACATGGCAGCCCGCCTCGACCTGCCCGTCATCGTCCACAACCGCGAGGCTGGCAAGGACGTCTACGACATCCTTCGCGACCGCCTGCCCTCCTCGGGCGGCGTCCTCCACTGCTACTCTGAAGACGCCCAGTACGCCGAACGCGCCCTCGACCTCAACCTCTACTTCTCCTTCGCCGGGAACCTGACCTATCGCAACGCGCGGAACCTCCACGAAACCGTGTGCGTCGTCCCCATCGACCGCATCCTCATCGAGAGCGAGGCGCCCTTCATGGTGCCAGCTGACTTCAGGGGAAAGCGCAACAAGCCCGAGTACCTGCCCTCTACTGCCCTCTTCCTCTCCGAAATCCTCGAGATGGACCCGGAGCTAGTGGCGGAACAGCTCTGGCAAAATGCCTGCCGCTTCTTCAGGGTGCCCCCGGCCTGATCCGGCGGATCAGTAGATCCGGCGGAGTTCCTACGTCCAACTTTCACCATCCTGTCACAATTGGTCCTTTCACCGCGCGGGGAAACATCTTCCTCGCGCCGGTGGCGGGCTACTCGGACGCCGCCTACCGCTCCATCTGCGTCGACGAGGGAGCTGACCTCTGCTACAGCGAGATGGTCAGCTCCGAAGCCCTGGTCCGCGACCACGCCAAGACAAAGGTCCTCCTCGAGCGTGCCGACAACGAGACAGAGTACGCCATCCAGCTCTTCGGCTCGAACCCCGAGGTCATGGCCCGCGCCGCCGTTGCCCTCAAGCCCTGGGAGCCCTCCCTCATCGACGTGAACTCAGGCTGCCCCGTCCCGAAGATCATCAAGTCCGGCGCCGGCTCCGCCCTGATGCGCGATCCTCCGAAGATGGGCCGCATCCTTTCGGCCATGCGCGCGGCCATGGACGCTGCCGGTATGTCCTCCGTGCCCCTGACGGTGAAGTTCCGTCTCGGCTGGGAAGCCGATAGCATCAATTATAATGAATATGCCCGGGTCGTGGAGGATGCGGGAGTCGCTGCGATTACCCTGCACGCCCGCACCCGCGCCCAGGGCTACTCTGGCAGCGCCGACTGGTCAGCCATCGCCGACCTCGTCTCGCGGGCCCGGGTCCCCGTCTTCGGCTCGGGTGACGTGTTCTCGGGTACTGCCGCCCGCCGCATGATCGAGGAAACCGGGGTAGCGGGCGTGATGGTGGCGCGCGGAGCCATGGGCAATCCCTTCATCTTCCAGGAAGTGAGGGCCGCCCTCGAGGGCCTTCCCCTGCCAACCCTTACCCGTGCACACCGCATCGAGGTCGCCCGCCACCACCTCAGCCTCTCCGCAGCTTTCCTCGGCGAACGCAGCGCCTGCCTGGAATTCCGCAAGCATTTCTGCGCCTACACCAAGGGCGAGCCTCAGGGTGCGGCCCTGCGCTCCGAAGCGGTGCACAAGACCGACATCGCGGGCTTCGAGGAGTTGTTCGTACGCTGGGCCGGGGCAGGGAGTTAGGCGACATCAGAAGACGGGGTCTGTTTCCGGGAGGTCCCTTTGGGGCGCCTGCGTGCATCCCTCCTCAGGAAGGTAGTGGTATGGCTGATCTTGAATTGGTACAACTGCATGGATCATCGCAGCTCGTCCCCGGGCCGACGAACATCGGCGTCATCCTGCGCGGTTCGGACGCCTTCCTGGTCGACAGCGGGAACGACAAGGAAGCAGGCAGGAAGATCTTCCGCCTCTGTGAGTCCAAGGGCCTGAGCATAAAAGCGATAATCAATACCCACTCCAATGCCGACCATATCGGAGCCAACGCCTACCTGCAGGCGAAGACTGGCTGCAGGATTTTCGCGACCAAGGGCGAACAGGCCTTCATCGAGTCACCCTGCCTCGAACCGGGCTTCCTCTGGGGAGGGTTTGCGGGCACGGAGCTCGACAACAAGTTTTTCGTGGCAAGCCCCTCGAAGGTGACGGATGTGCTGGAAGGTTCCGATGCGCTGAAATCCGAAGGCATCGAGCTTGTCCCTTTGCCCGGACATTTTGTCGACATGGTAGGAGTGCTCACCGAGGACCGTGTGTTCTACATCGCCGACTGCATGTTCGGCCCGCGGGTCATGGAAAAGCACCGCATTCCCTTTGTCTATGATGTCGCAGCCTACAAGGCCTCGATCGAGATGGTTCGGAACACGGACGCGGCCTGCTTCGTGATGAGCCATGGGGCTGTCGAAAAGGACATCGCGGAAACGGCAGCAGCCAACCTTGCAGTCGTCTCGAAGGTGGAAGATTCCATCATCGAGGCCCTATCGGAGGAAAGCGGCTTCGAGAGGATCCTCGCCAGGGTCGCTACCAGTTTTGAAATTGACCTGGGCTATGGGCAGTATGCCCTGGTGGGAAGCACTATCCGATCCTTCCTGAGCTACCTGGCCAATGAAAAGAGGGTCTCGTACCATTTCAGGGAAAACCAGATGCTCTGGAGCCGGTCATAATGGAGGCAACTAGGTGAATTTCAGGAAGGTCGAGACCCCGGAGAATTTCCGCTTCATGGACAGCCTGGCAGATGGCTTGCACCTGGCTGCCGGCGAGGGTTTCAGGGTCAGGCTCGAGGACAGGGGCTCGGATGTCTACCGCTATTCGGTGGAATCACAGCGCTGGCCGCAAGGTTCAGGCTGCCACACTCGCTTCGAAGCCGGATCCTTCCTTGGGGAACCCTCCGTCGCGGACTGTTCCATCGGCGAAGGCGGAGCTCCCCGCCTCGAACTCGATGGAGTCGAACTCCTCGCCCCTTCCCCGGGCAGGGGATTGGGCGTCTGTGGCGCAAAGTGGCTCCTCGCCCTCGCCTATGACCCGCACGCCACGCGCTATGGCATGGGAGAAAAGCCCTTCGGCATGGAGGTCTCGGGGAGGAGGACGAGGTTCTGGAATACCGACCTCTGGGCCGATTTCGATTTTCCCGCAGTCAACGAGTACCGCGCCGATCCCCTCTACGTTTCACTTCCCGTGCTCTGGATCAGGAAGGCCGACCGCTGGCTCGTCCTGGTCATCGAGTCGCCCATCGCGCCCTTCATGAACACCGGGGCCGTCGAAGGCATCTTCAGCGCCGGGGCCGGAGAAGGCTCGATGAGCTTCCACCAGGAATTCTCCCTCGGCGCGCGCGGAGGCGCCCCCGCTGTCTGGATCCTCGCAGGCCGCGACCCTGCAGTGCTTGTGCAGCGACTCAACGCCCTTGTCGGTCGCCCGCCATTGCCGCCGCTCTGGGCCCTCGGTCACCAGCAATGCCGCTGGGGCTACCGGAGCTTCGACCAGCTCGACGCCATCGCGAACGAGTATGATGCGCGGGCGATCCCCAACGACGGCCTCTGGCTCGACATCGACTCCATGGACGGCTTCCGCGTCTTCACCACGGACCCGACCCGCTTCGGAAACGCACAGCAGAGGTTGGCCGACCTCAAGGCCAGGGGCTTCAGCGTCGTACCCATCCTCGATCCTGGTATCCGGCGCGATCCAGAGTTCAGGGTCTATAGCGAGGCCATCGAGAAGCAGGTCCTCTGCCAGACGCCAGAAGGTTTGGACTACACGGGATTCGTCTGGCCCGGCTACGCCGTCTTCCCCGACTTCGCCCTGCCAGAAGGCCGCGATTTCTGGGCCCGGGAGGTAGCGCGCTTCACGAAGCTCGGCTTCGACGGCTACTGGATCGACATGAACGACCCCTCGACGGGATCGGCCCCCCTCGACGACATGCTCTTTGCCGGCGGCACCCTGCCCCACGAGGCCTACCACAACGACTATGCCCTCGGCATGGCCGAAGCCACGCGCGAGGGCCTGAAAAGGGCCCGCCCCGGACTGAGGCCCTTTGTGGTATCCCGGTCGGGCAGCCTCGGCATCTCCCGGCATGCAGCCGTCTGGACCGGCGACAATGTCTCCAACGAGGCCCACCTCCGCGCATCGATACCGGTATCACTAACTATGTCGATCTCCGGCGTTCCCTGGAACGGCCCCGACGTCCCCGGCTTCGGCGGCGATGCCAGCGCCGCCCTCATGCGCGCCTGGTACAAGGCCGGCTTCTTGTTTCCCTTCTTCCGCAACCACTGCGTAGCCGGCGCCAGGGACCAGGAACCATGGACGCGGGGCCCCCGCACTGAACGAGTCGTGGCAAGCATGATCAAAAGCCGCTATCTGCTTCTACCCTATCTCTACAACCTCTTCATCGATCAATCCGAGAGGGGCGACCCGGTCCTGCGCCCCCTGTGGCTGGCCGATCCCTCGCCCGAATGCGCCCTCATCGCCGACGAATTCCTGGTCGGCCCCGCCATCCTCCAGGCCCCCATCCTCGACGCCCAGGGCAAGTCGCGCGAGGCCTGGCTTCCACAGGGCAATTGGTTCGATCCCTCCTCCACCACAACGATCCCAGGCAGTCAGAAGACCGTCGCCCGCCAGGGATGGGGAAACAGCCCCATCTGGCTCGCCTCGCCCGCCATACTCCCCCTGGCCGGCAAACCCTCGCTCCGCGCCTCGCGACTCGATTTGTCCACTGTCGATTTCCTCCTCATCCTTGAGGATGGCGAAAGGGCCGAGTACCTCTACCGCTGGGACGATGGCGCCAGCGATGCCTGGGCTCAAGGCGCCCGCGGCGAAGCCCGGCTCGTCGCTTCCCGCAGCGGAAGACTACTGGATGTCACTGTTGACATTACGAAGCCCTGGCTGAATGGCTTAACTATGAGGATCATCACTCCTGTCACGCAAGGGACAGAAGAGCTGAGCTTCAATGGCACAGTGATGAAACTGCATGGAACCCGGCTCAGCCTCGCCGGCCACAGGTTTCCCGTCTTTTCGACAGCGACTTTGCAGATTGGCTGAAAGCCCCAAACAGCAGGGGCAAGGGGCGGCGCGAGCCGTAGCTCGCGGGGGAGAAACCCCCTCTTATCGAAAAAAAGGGTGTTTTCCCCACTTCTTCACTCACGCCCACCCTTCATCCATTGGTCCAGCCTCGCAGCCAGGCCCAGGCTGTACTCACCCTCGCGGTCCGCTGGCTTCGCGAAGGTCTCGCGCAGCCAGGGACCTACCACGTTTTCCTTGGCCTTCGGCCATTCGGGCGGCAGGATCCGATACTCGCCGATCAGGGCTTCGGGCGGGACCTGTCCCTTCAGATTCGAATAGTACAGAGGAAACACACGCTCGGTCACGCCGCGCAGCGTCGAGAAGCCCCCCGCGATACCGAAGGAACTCTCCAGCGCCCTCGTCCTCCGGGTCGATTCGAGCATTGACTGCTGCTGCGCCTCGCTGAAAAGCCAGGCGAGGAAACTCTCGGCCGCCTGTTCGTCCTTGTGCGACTCTGGAATGCCCGCGAACACCGGATCGTCGAGTATGGGGATGTATCCGCCTTCGATGAACCAACGGAAATCGAGGAGCGCACGCTTGTCCTCAGGCACGAGAAAGAGGTCGGAGGAGGCCATATATGCGAAAAGGGCACGTCCTCCGGCAAGCCAGGTGTACTCTGGGGTGTACAGATACTTGAACTGGAAATCATCTGCCTCGATCGGGCTGGGGTCGCCAGGACCCGACCAATTGCGAAGACGGTCGATGGCCATCCGGAGTCCCGGCTCCGACCAGGCCAGGGGATTGCCACCCTCGTGGAAGGCAGCCCCTGCGGCATCCGTGGCGATCACCAGGAACGCGGGGTTCCAACGCGGGGAGAAGCCCATTTTCGCGTATGCCGACCCCTGCATGACGTTGTAGCTGGAGGAGGTGGTCGCAAGCTCGTCGAGTCCGATCGTATCTGCATTGGCTGGGCGGGCCATTCCGTTCGCGAGGAAGGCAATCGTCGGCAAGTTGAACGAAACGGGAAGCAGCACCTGTTTCCCGTCATGCTCGCATAAGGCGAGGAGGGGCTGGTAGAAGGCAGTCTGGTCGATGGCCAGTTCTCCAAAGAGGTAGTCCAGGGGCCTGAAACGTCCGGTAAGCAGGGAGCTCTTGAGATAATGGCCGATGACAAGATCCGGCGGGGTCTTTGTCTCCATGAGGTCGATGGCGAGGTCGGGCTTCCATGCTATCTCGACGCGGTAGGCTTCCTGGGAGCGGTTGAACAGCTCCGCGTAGAGGGCGATCTCCGGAACATCGGTCCATATGACAGCCAGTCCGTGACCTGCCACTCCCCGGGCGTTGGGGATACCCAGCGCGAACAGCAGCGCAAGGATGGCGATGACGATGGCGAATGCCCAGAACAGGCCGATCCCGCGTCTCATGGGTCCACAGTATCCCGCCAATGCAGGGCGGGACAAGGCGATGCTTCAGTCGAAAAGCGATTCTCCGACGCCGCCGGCCGCGGGGCTCATCACGGCAGCCTCGATCTCAAGGAGGCGGCGCTTGCGCCAGAGGCCTCCGCCATAGCCCCCAAGACCGCCGTCCGCGCCGATCACCCGATGGCAGGGGATCAGTATGGCGATGCGGTTCATCCCGTTCGCACGGGCCACGGCTCGTACAGCGGCGGGATCCCCGACCTCCTTCGCGAATTCCGCGTAGCTCCGGGTCTCGCCCAGGGGAATGTCTCGCAGCGCTGCCCAGACCCGTTCCTGGAAGGGCGTGCCGGGGGCAAGGAGGGGCAGGTCGAAGGACTTCCGCGAGAGCGCGAAGTACTCGTTCAATCGCAATTCAAGCGTCTCGAGATGGCCGTTCTTTCCCGGCGCTGCAGGCAGGCCGAAGCGTCGCCGGAGTGTCCCGATCTGGACCTCCAGCATGCGCCTGTCACTGAACTCAAGGAGGACGATCCCGCCATCGGTGGCACCAGAGATGAGCAGCCCGAGGGGCGAGTCGATCCAGGCAATCCTGATGAAATCGCCAGATCCGGTAGCCACCGCCCCAGGCGTCATGCCGAACAGGCGTCCGAAGGCCTCGCGAAAACCCGAATGCGAATCGTAGCCGTGGCCCAGCACTGCATCGTCCACCGTCGATCCCGCCCGAATGTCCTCGAAAGCCGCGGCGAGCCGCCGAGCCCGCTGATATGCCATGAAGCTCAGTCCGAAGCGCGCCAGGAAGCGTCGCCGAACGGTAGAAGGATCCAGCCCGCGTTCGCGGAGTCCGCCTTCGCGGATCCTAAGTCCTGGCTGCGCCTCGATCTCCGCGACGAGGGTTCCGACCCACCCGGGATCCGCATCCGACCGCAGTGGACTGCAGCGCTTGCAGGGCCGGTAGCCCGCGAACAGGGCCTGTGCGGCTTTCTCATAGTACACAACATTTCCCGGCAGCGGTTTCCGGGCAGGGCAGGAAGGCCGGCAGAAGATCCCTGTCGTCGTCACCGCCGCATAAAAGAGCCCGTCACAGGTCGCATCCCGCGTCATGAATGCCGCTTCCATCTCCGCCTTGCCAGGTCCCGTTTCCATGCAGGCAGGGTACGCGCTTTCCGGCGCCGCATCCACCGGAAAAGCGACAAGGAATACTGAAAGTGCAGGATTCAGCCTGATGACTCCCTGACGACCAGCTCGGGTTCGAGGACTGCCACCGGAGCCAGTGGGGTCCCGTCGCGAAGGGCAAGGAGCACGGACATGGCCGTATGGCCGAGGAGGGGGATATCCACGTGAAGCGTGCTGAGCGAGGGACGGACCAAGGCTGCGTAGGGGATGTCGTCGGTGCCGATGACCGCCACATCCTCTGGAATCCTTCGGCCAGAGTCGGCGAGACCGCGCATCACGCCGATCGCGGTGATGTCGTTATAGGCGATTATCGCATCGACGTCAGGGTCGAGCTCGAGGATGGCCGCAGCGGCACTCCGGCCACCTTCGATGTCCGGCGTACACTTGACGACGCGCCTCCTGTCGAAGGCCAGCCCGCCCCCGGCGAGAGCCGTCCGATATCCCGCAAGTCGACGCTGGGCGCTCACCGAGACTCGGGGACCGGCAGCGAAGGCAATACGGGTGCAGCCCTTGGCAAGGAGATGAGTCACAGCCTGGATCATGCCGGAACGGTCGTCGACATCGACATTGGCGATGTTCGGTCCCGTGGCTGAATTGTTGACGAGGACGACGCCTGCAAAGGCTTCGAGCGCCGTCCCGAGCTTCGAGGGAGAAAGCCGGGAACCTGCGACGATGATCCCTTCTATCCTTTCCTCATGGAGGGAGGCAAAGGCGGATAGCTCCCGCGCTGGGCTTTCGTCGGTATTCATGACAAAGACGTTGAGTCCGCGGGCCCGCGCAGTGTCAGTGGCAGCCTTGGCGAGTATGGCGAAAAAGGGGTTTGCCATGTCGGGAAACACGATCCCGAGCGCAGTCGAGCTGCGCGAGGCAAGGGCGCTGGCCCTTCTGTCGGGCCGGTAACCAAGCCCCTCGGCGATGGCGCGGACCTTGTCCCGAGTGCCATCACCGACGCCAGGCCGGCCGTTCACTGCCCGTGATACGGTCATGATCGAGACCCCGGCGGCCCGGGCCACATCCGCGATCGTGCTTCTGCGCTTGCCCATGATTTTTCACTCTAGCATCGACATGCCCTGCCGGGCAATCACAATAGCGTTAGCGCTAACGCTTGTGCAGGCGATGCCTGAAGGATGGAGCCTTCGGCAAAGCCCTGCCCATTCACGCACAAATTCCGGACAATGAAGTTTTCCAATTGACAGCCCAGAAACATGCCATATAATGCACGTTAGCGCTAACGTAGCCAGGCGCGAGGGGGACAAGCCGAGGGTCCCGCGCTCTCCCGCCTCCTCCCTCATCCTTTCACCACGGCAGGCGAACCCGAGGGGTGGCCCATGCTTCCCGAGCGGCCACAAGTAATTTCAATTAGGAGCATTTCGTGCAGCAGTTCCTGGATGAAGACTTCCTCCTGCCCGACGGGCCCTCGCGACTGCTCTTCCACCACTATGCGGAAGGAATGCCCATACTCGATTACCACTGCCATCTCCCGCCCTCCGAGATAGCGACAAATGGCCGCTTTGCTTCGATCGCCGAAGCCTGGCTGGGCGGCGACCACTATAAATGGCGGCTCATGCGAGCCAACGGAATTCCCGAGGCTGACATCACCGGTCACGCCGCCGATTATTCCACCTTCCTGGCCTGGGCACGGACAGTTCCAAAGACGATAGGCAATCCCCTCTACCACTGGACCCACCTCGAGCTCAGGCGCTATTTCGGCGTGGACCTCCTCCTCTCCGAGAAGACCGCCCCCGCCATATGGGAAGCCTGCAATGCCGCCCTCGCAGGGCCGGGCTTCGGCGCAAGGGATTTGCTCAGCACCATGAGGGTGCGCGGAGTGTGCACTACCGACGATCCCGCAGACGATCTGGCCCAGCACCGGGCTTACGCGGGGACCCGGGGGCCCGGTGAACCTGTCATGGTACCTGCCTTCCGTCCCGACAGGGCCCTCGCCATCGACGATCCGGCAGCGTGGAACCCCTATATCGACCGGCTCGCTGCTTCATCGGGCAGGGATATCGGACGCTACAGCGACCTCACCGCTGCCCTCGAGAGCCGCCATGCGGTCTTCCACGAGCTCGGTTGCCGCGCCTCGGATCACGCCCTCGTCACAACGCCCTTCCGTGCCTCCACAGGGCAGGCCCTCGAAACGAGCTTCGCGGCGCTCCGCTCGGGGAAGGCCATCGGCCCCAGCGAAGCTGAAGCCTTCAGAACCGCGATCCTCCTCGAAGTAGGGCGCATGGACAGCAGGCGGGGCTGGGCCATGCAGCTCCACCTCGGCGCAGAGCGCAACCTCAATTCGAGGATGCTCGCGAAGACAGGACCCGATACAGGCTTCGATGCCTCGGGGGATCCCACCAGGACGCGACCCCTCGGTTGCTTCCTCGACAGCCTCGACAGCGAGGGGAGGCTCCCCAAGACGATCCTCTACTCCAACAATCCCGGCGACTACGAAGCCCTCGCGACCACCATGGGCTGTTTCCAGGACGGATCCCTTCCAGGAAAGATGCAATTAGGATCAGCCTGGTGGTTCAGCGACCACATCGAGGGCATGGAACGGCAGATGAAGGTCCTGGCCAATGTCGGGCTCCTTTCCCGATTCGTGGGAATGCTTACGGATTCGCGGAGCTTCCTTTCCTTCCCGCGCCATGAGTATTTCCGGCGCCTCCTCTGTGGCCTGGTGGGGGGCTGGATCGAGCGGGGCGAGGCGCCAGACGACTACGAGGGCCTCGGGGCGATGGTACGGGACATCTCCTACAACAATGCGACGGACTACTTCGCGATACCGGGTGTGGGCGGCTGAAAGCACCCACGCCTCGAAAGGAAGGAACTAATGCTAGCAATCAAGAGGTTTTCGGTCGGAACGGGCGACCGCTTCGGCCGCCAGGGAGCTGCCCAGGTCGCGGCATTCGCCAAAGCCAAGGCCGCCGGCGTCGAGGCCACGATCGTCTGGAACAAGAGCAAGCGGGAGCACGACCTCATAGGGAGCGCGCCGGCAGACCAGCTTGCGGCAGCCACCCGTGCCATCGCGGAGACTGGCTGGACTGGCCCCTGGCACGTGGATGCCGACCATGTCGGCCTCGCCACCGTCGATGCCTTCGCTCCCCACTGCGACTTCTTTACCCTCGATGTCGCCGACTTCATAGGCAAACCGGCTGGCGGTGCGGCTGTGGAGGCCTTTGTCGCCAGGCATGCTGGGCTCTCATCCGATAGCTCACTCCCTGCCCCCCTCGATACCGATACTATGCGGGCAGCTGCAGCAAACTACCTCGTCGCGGTGGCCGAAGCGGCCAAGACCTACCGCCGCGTCCGGGAACTCCGTGGCGGCGACGACTTCATCACTGAAGTGTCGATGGACGAGACCGCGACCCCCCAAAGCCCCTCGGAACTCGCTGTGATACTCGTCGCACTGGCCGATGAAGGAGTGCCCGTCCAGACCCTCGCTCCGCGCTTTACGGGACGCTTCAACAAGGGCGTCGACTATGTCGGGAACGTGCCGGCCTTCCTCAAGGAATTCGAGGCTGACGTCCGCGTCGCGATGTGGGCCTCACAGGCACTGGGCCTGCCGGCGAGCCTGAAGCTTTCCATCCATTCAGGCAGCGACAAGTTCAGCATCTACCCTGGCATGGGTGCAATTGTGAGAAAAGAGGGGGCAGGGCTCCACCTCAAGACCGCCGGAACGACCTGGCTCGAGGAGATCGTCGGACTGGCCGAGGCGGGCGGGGACGGCCTTGCCATGGCACGGGAAGTATACCGGGCTGCCTACGAGAGCATCGATGTGGTCATCGCTCCCTACGCTTCCGTCATCGACATCGACAGGAGCCGCCTTGCCACTCCGGACGAGGTCGATCGCTGGGAAGGTCCGGCCATCGCAGCAGCCCTCCGCCATGTCCAGTCGGACCCACGTTTCAATATCCACATGCGACAGCTCGTCCACGTGGGTTTCCGCGTCGCCGCGAAAATGGGCAACCGCTATCTTGACGCCCTCGACAAGCACCGTGCTTCGGTGTCGCGCAACGTGACCGAGAACCTCTGGGAACGCCACCTGAAGCCCCTCTTTGTCGTATGAAGGAGCCAATCATGTCCTATCTTGACACCCTGTTCTCCCTCAAGGGAAGGCGCGCTGTCATAACCGGTGGCGCCGGCCAGCTGCCCGGTGACCTGGCAGTGGCCTTCGCCATGGCTGGCGCCGAAGTCTGCCTCTGGGGCCGCGGCAGCAGCGCACCCATGAGCGAGGCCGCATCGCGAGTCCGCGAAGCCGCCGGCCCGGGTGCTGGCCGCGTTATGGCGCTCACCGTCGATACCGGCGATGCGGAAGCCTGCCAGAAGGCGATCGTCGAAACCGAGGAGCTATTGGGACCGCCCGACCTCCTCCTCAACGGTGTGGGCGGGAACCGCGGCAAGGCCCCCTTCGTGGATCTCGACGAGAAGGTTTTCGCGGAGATCCTGACACTGAACCTGATGGGCGGCCTCGTTACCCCGACGAGGGCCTTCGCGCGTTACTGGATCGCGAAGGGCATCAAGGGAACGGTCATCACGATACCCTCGATGGGGAGCTACCGCGCCCTTTCGGGAGTCTGGGCCTATGACGCCGCGAAGGCCGCTGTCCTCAACCTGACAGCTGGCCTTGCGAAGGAACTCGCCCCACACGGCATCCGTGTCAACGGCATCGCCCCCGGCTTCTTCATCGGAGCGCAGAACCGGGCCCTCCTCCTCGACGAAAAAGGCGACCTGACAGCCCGCGGAAAGAGCATCATCTCCCGCACTCCCTTCGGTCGCTTCGGCGAAAAAGCCGAACTCCGCGGTGCCGCCCTCTTCCTCGCCAGCGACAGCGCCAGCGCCTTCGTCACCGGCGTGACCATCCCCGTCGACGGAGGCTTCCTGACCGACTGCATCTAGCCCCTCACCCCCTGCGCGCGAAGCGCCGCAGCTCCCTCTCCCCCTGCGCGCGTAGCGCCGCAGGTTCCTCCCCCCTGCGCGCGTAGCGCCGCAGAGACCCATAGCCGAGATTGCCTCGTGGGAGGCTTCACCTTCAAGATCGGACCGAGATCAAGAAGCGACGAAAGCGAGGAGCAAAATGGGCTTCCTGCCCATGCGCACCGCAGCTGAGGAGCGACGCCGAGATCGGTTCGAGATTGAAGGTGAAGTGCCGGCGGAGGGACTTGAACCCTCATGCCCGTTAAGACAGTGGATTTTGAGTCCACCGCGTCTGCCGTTCCGCCACGCCGGCTTGCGTGGAAAATTACCATTACAAGGTCTAAGACTTTCTACTACCTTTCAGAAAGGGAGGTCAATGAGGAGGGCGCACATCAAGGATGGGTGTTTCAGGAAGATCTGCCCCGGAGGGCCGGGTATCCTGTGTCGGGTGTAGTGTCTCAGGGCGCCACCTCATGAAGGAGCGGCTGCACCACTGCCCCGCCTTGCGTGCAGGGCCCCTACAGACTACAGTGCGGGCAGTGGCAAAATGCCTATGGGAGGTTGTCCATGGATCCGATTCTTGCCTGGGGACTCGATGTCGTCAGGCTGGCGCAGGGCTTTGCAAGTCCGGCCTTGACCACGGTCATGAAGGGCATCAGCTTCCTGGGTTCTGAGCCCTTTTATCTCATAATGCTTCCCATCCTTTACTGGGCGGTCGACAGGGACCGGGGAGCGCGGATTGCCCTGGTTTTTTTGGCCTCGGCCTTCGTGAACGCCTGGCTGAAGGACCTCTTCGGCCAGAGCCGCCCCTTCGATTTCGACCAGGCCCTCGGCCTGGCCATCGAGGGCAGCCACGGACTTCCCTCGGGGCACGCGCAGGGCTCCGTCGTATTCTTCGGCATGGCCGCATATTTCCTCCCGAAGCCCTGGAAAGCCGTGGTTGCCATCCTCTTCCCCCTGGCGATCGGCGTATCGCGCATCTATCTCGGCGTACACTTCCCTACTGACGTCCTCCTCGGCTGGGGCCTCGGCCTCCTCTTCCTCCTTGGCAACCACCTGGTGGGCGAGCGCCTGGAAGGCCCCCTGCAAAAGCTCGGAGAGCGCTGGCGGCTCATCCTGATCGCGATCATCACATTTGGTATGAATGTCCTGTACAGCCAGGATGTCTCCCTGGCGGCCGCCTTCCTCGGTGCGGGTTTCGGTTTTGTCTGGGCGGTCAAGGCCGCTCCCTTCTCCTCCGGAGGGTCCCCCGGACAAAGGCTGGGGCGGGTGGCCCTCGGGCTCGCGCTCACGGTCATCGTCTACATCGGTCCCAGGTACATCGCCCCACCAGAGGGCGACGCGATCTACAACCTCGTGCGCTTTTTCCGTTATGCTCTCGTGGGCTTCTGCATCTCGCTTGCCGCCCCCTGGATCTTCCTGAGGCTTGGCCTAGCCGGCAGCCAGGAAAAGGCGCAGGCGGAGCGGTCGGAGTAGCAAGTCATGCGAAACAACAACAGCGGGTGGAGGTGACTATGGCTGCCGAAGGATATGCCGACAGGTCAGCGGGAAATGGTGGAGAGGACCTTGGCAGTGCACGGGAGCGTCTCCTTGAAGCGCTTACACGGGCCTATGTTTCGGACCGCATAACCGTCGAGGACTACGAGGGCCGGGCGGCCCTCGTCCAGAAAGCATCCTCGCAGGAGGAACTAGTCCGCGTGCTCGCCGACCTTCCCCGCGAAGCACCCCAGGGGTCTCCCCCCGAAGGGTCGAGGCCCGGCGAGGCTTCGGCCAACTCGGCACGTGGCGCTGTTCCCGGGATCGATCCAGGCCAGGGCGGACGCCAGGACATCCTCTGCGTGATGGGCGACCGGCATCTCCAGGGCAACTGGCTCCAGGGCGACAGCGCCGTTTCCTTGACAGTCATGGGATCTACAAGGATGGACCTCCGGAACGTGGCCCTGCCCCGGGGTCCCATCCGCATCCAGGCCTTCGTGCTCATGGGCGAGACCCGCGTGATCGTACCGCCTAACCTGCCAGTCCGCCTCAACGCCTCCCCCTTCATGGGCGAGGTGACAGCCAAACGGGATGTCGACCAGCAGGTGCGCTACGGCGAACCCCATGTCATCATCGATGGCTTCGTGCTGATGGGAAGCCTCATCGTGGTGGCTGAGGACTGAGAATCGGTCTCGATCAAATTGCTGCTCGCTCAGACGGCTCGGGGAAGCGGCCCCTGTAGTCAGGTGGATCCTGGAAGCTGCCTCGTAGGTTTCGAGAATCTGCCGCGCAAGCCTGTCCAGGTAGTCATTCATATCGACATGCGCATACCGATTTCTTCGACAAGCTTGCCAGTCCGCGCAGCCACCTGCCGCCTGAGGGAAAGGGTCCAGAGCAAGAGAATTGAACCACCGACCAGAAAGAAGGCAATCACCCCCGCTATGTACTTGATGACGGACGCAGGCGCCGGTCAAGCAGGATGGCATTCCCCTCTTTGACCGCAAAACCGAAGGGACGAGCATAGGCATCGACGATGGCGGGAGCAGTCCCGATAGTGGTGAGGCCTAGCTCCCGCACCAGAAGCAGACCGACGAGCTTGGGCATGATCGCGACATCGCCCTTGCCCGAGGCGAGGGCGCGACGCACGTCAGGCATGGTAGGCATTGGCAGGAGGAATGCAGGATCGATCTGGCCACTGCCCCGCAAATACTGCTGCGCCAGGTCATTCAGGAGAACGACCACCCGTTTTCCCTTGAGGTCATCGATGGTCCGGGAAGCCGCCTCGCCTTTTCGCGTAAAGAGGGCGTCATAGGCGATCGTATGGGCGGGCGAAAAGTCGAACTCCAGGTCGCGTTCCTTCGAGTAAGCCATTATTGGGAGGAAACCGATGCTGCTGTCCTTGAGCGCTTGCCAAGGCGACAGCCAGCTTCACTTCGTGGCGGCCTCGCTGGCCACAGCCAGCTCCCTGACCGCCTGGTCCTGTACGACCTTCTCGATGTCCAGGAGGATCTTGACCGCCTCACCCACCTTGCCGAGTCCCGAAATGTATTGGTCGTGCTCCCCCTGCCCCTTGAACTTGGGTGCCGGCGAGACCTGGCTCTCGGGGATCTCGATGACCTCCTCAACGGTGTCGACGATAAAGCCGATGAGGACTCCCTCGATTTCCGTTATGACTATGCAGGTGCGGTCGTCATAGCTCCGCTCCTCGAGCTTGAAGCGGAGCCTGAGGTCGATGATGGGGATCATCTTGCCGCGAAGGTTGATGACGCCCTTCACGTAGTCGGGAAGGTCCGGGATCACCGACATGTGCTGGAGCTCGATGATCTCGATGAGATGCCTGATTCCTATCCCGTAGGATTCCTTGCCGATCCTGAAACAGAGGTACTTGTTGGCCTGGGTGTCCTCGTCCTCGTCGTCGATGCCCATGGACTCGTCGAGCGCTCTCCTCTTTTCGCTTGCCTGCATTGCGGGCCTCCTAGAACTTGCCGAAATCGGCGTCATCAAGCGAGATGAGGCTGGCGGGGTTGATTCCACGAGAGCTCGTGCCACCCTGCTTCGATGTGACGAGAGCTGGTTTCCGCCCTCCGCCCTGCTGCCTGGCCATCTCGGCACGCATCATTTTGACGACGTCCGCGTCGCTCATCCTTGATTCCCGCGCACTCAGCTTGAAGCGCGAAAGCATCGACTTGACCTGCTGGGACTGGGAGGAGAGCTCCTCCGAGGCCGAGGCGCTTTCCTCGGCGCTTGCCGTGTTGGACTGGGTGACCTGGTCGATCTGGCCGAGGCCCTGGGACACCTGCTCGAGGCCGAGGGATTGCTCCTTGCTCGCCCGAGACACCTCTTCGGCCAGGGTGGCGACCTGTCCCGCACCGCCCACGATCTCGGCAAGCTGCTGGGCAGTGGCGCCAACCATGTTGTTTCCCCGCTCGATGTTCGCGATAGCCTCGTCGACCATCCGCGTCGTCTCCTTCACGGAGTTGGCAGAGCGCACCGCGAGATTCCTTACTTCCTCGGCGACGACCGCGAAGCCCTTGCCATACTTGCCGGCGCGGGCTGCCTCGACGTTGGCGTTGAGGGCCAGGAGATTGATCTGGAAGGAGATGTCGTCGATGGCCTTGGTGACCTTCTTGATCTCCTCGGCGCTCGTGTTGATGGCGCTCATCGCCTTCACGAGGTCCTTCATCTGGTCGTTGCCCTTTTCCGCGTTTGCCTTCGCCGTGTTCGCCAGCCCGTTCACCTTGATCGCGCTCTCCGTGTTCGTCTTGGTCTGGCCCGAGAGCTCGGTGATCGAGCTCGTGATCTCCTCGAGGGAGGAGGCCTGTTCGGTGGCGCCCTGCGACAGGGACTGGCTCGCCTGCGAGACCTGCCCCGAACCCTCGGCGACCTGGTCGACAGCGGTATTCACCTGGCCGAGGATGTCGTTCAGGGAGCCGAGGGAATCATTGAGCGAGGTCTTGAGGACATCGAAGTCGCCCTTGTAGTCAGAGCTGATGCGGCCTGTGAGGTCTCCCTCCGCCATCCGCTTGAGGACTGCGTTGGTCTCGTTGATGGGAGTTATGACGAGATCGAGGGTCCGGTTGACGCCATCGACGATCTTGCGGTAGTCGCCCTGGTGCCTGGTCGAGTCCGCACGGGTCTGCAGCCGGCCTTCGACGGCAGCCTCCACGAGCATGCTGGCGTCGGCGACGAGGCCGTTGACCGCGTCGATGGCCTGGTTCAGGTTGTTCTTGATCGTGTTGAAGTCGCCGTTGTAGGTGTCGGTGATCTTCGGGGGGATGTCGCCCTTCGAGATGCGGTCCACATAATTGGCTGCGACGTTGAGGGGCCCGATGACCGCGTCGAGGGTCTTGTTGACGCCCTCGACGATCTTCCGGTAGTCGCC
>JBMOIK010000041.1:0-17982 GCA_049317365.1 Rectinemataceae bacterium
GCTCGATACGGCATGGTCCCTCTTCGGCGCGCATTTCACGAAGGAAGAGGTCGCCATCAAGCAGGAGTTCGTGGACAAGCACTGGCCAAAGACAGCGGAGAAGGCATGAACGCTCCCATCCCACACAAGGAGCCTTGACAGCCCATGGCCATCAAGTTCCAGTACAACAAGACCTACCTCCAGCAGCTCAACAAGGAGTTGAAGGTCCGGCTCAACGCGCTTCCTACCCTCCAGGCCAAGGAATCCGCACTCCGCCTCGAGGTTAAGCGCGCCAAGGACGAGATGGCTGCCTTCGATGCAGCGCTTGCGGATCGTCGCAGCTTCCTGGCTGCGGAGATGAGGCTCTGGCGGGAGTTCCCTTCTGACCTTGTCCGCGTCAAGGCAGTCCACCTCAAGGAGAGGAAGATCGCGGGCATCCGGACTCCGGATCTGGAGTCTGTCGAATTCGAGTCGAGGCCCTTGAGCTTTTTCACTGAGCATGGCTGGATCCCCGAGGGGCTGAAGGTCCTGGAGGAACTGGCCACGCTGATGGTCCGCAGGGAGATCGCCGAGAAACGGATGGCCGTCCTTGAATACAACAGGAAGAAGACAACCCAGAAGGTGAACCTCTACGAGAAGGTGCAGATACCGGACTACCAGGAGGCCATCCTCAAGATCAAAAGGTTCATGGAGGACGAGGACAACCTCTCCAAGGCCTCCCAGAAGATCCTCAAGGCCAGGATCGCCGCGGCAGAAGAAGCCGAAGCAGGAGCCACAGCATGATCGCACGGATGAGGAAGCTCGACATCCTGGTCTTCCACAAGGATCGGGACGCCCTTCTGTCAGAGCTCCAGACCCTTGGCGCGGTTCACGTCGAGGAGAAGTCCGAATCCACCTCGCGTGACGTCGCTGTCGTAGCGGAGGAACTGAAGAAATACGAGCAGGTGCTCCTGGGCCAGGAGCTGCGCGCCAAGGCCGTGAAAAAGATCCCGGCTCCGGACTCAAAAAAGACTGCTGAGGCGGTTGCGGAGTCATTCCTCGGGCTCGACCGGGAAAGGCAGCGCCTGGAACAGGCAATAGCCTCGCAGAAAATGGACGAGGAACTGCTTGGCGCCTGGGGCGACATCGACCCGGGCCTGATGACCAGACTCGAGGCTGCCGGAGTCAAGGCCAGGTACTTCGAGGTGCCAGTGCGCTCCTTCGAGCAGGTGCATGCGGGAAATCCGGATCTCGTGGAGACAGGACGGTCGAAGCTGACGGTCCGCTGCGCCCTTTTCGAACGCGGCCCCGCGCGCGACGTCGAGGGTGCCGATGAGGTGAAGCTCCCCAGGAAGAGCCTGGACGACATCCACGCTGACCTCGGGATCATGGACAGGGAGCTCACGGAAGCGAACACGGAGCTGGACAGGCTCCTTCCGTACATGCCTGATGTCGCTGCATGGGTCTCCGGGCTCAAGGCCAGGATCGGATTCGAGACTGCCCGGCTGTGCTTCAGCGAGGCAGGAACCGAGAAGCTCCTCCACCTGGAGGGATGGATTCCCTCCAACCGGGAAAAGGACGTGAAGGCCGGAATTGCGTCGTTCAATGCGACGGCCCTCTTCGCTGACCCCGCTCCCGCCGAGGTGCCGCCCGTCCTGATGCAGAACGGGCGCTACGCCAGGCTCTTCGAGCCCATCACGAAGATCTTCAGCATCCCTGATTATTTCGAGCTCGACCCGACGCCCTTCTTTGCGCCCTTCTTCATGCTCTTCGTGGGTCTCTGCCTGGGCGACCTGGCCTACGGCTCAATCATATTCATCGGCTCAATCGTAGCCCTCTTCCTCGCGCCCAAGAGCCTGAAACCCTTTGCCGGGCTCGGCGCTGTCCTCGGTGCGTCCGTCATGGTCTGTGGCATCCTGCTCAACTCCGCATTCGGAGGCGCCATTTTCGGAGGCCCCGGAATCCCTGCGGGTACCTCGCTCTTCAGCAGCGGCGCTGACAAGTTCTCCCTCCTCGCGGCCCTCGAGAAGGACGGCGGTACCTTCTACCCGATGATGGGGCTGTCACTGTTGATCGGCATCATCCAGATCCAGATCGGCCTGGTGCTCTGCGCCGTCAACCGGGCCAGGCAGGGAAACTGGGGCGGTGCAATCCGTCCCATTGCGGACATGATGCTCATACTTGGTGCAATCACCGTCGCAACGCACACGAATGCCTTCGACCTCAAGCTCGCGACCTTCGAAGCCTTCGGCATCCCGGTCGGGAAGCTACCCCTGTTGATTCCCCTGGTGGTCGCCCAGGGCATGGTCTACGGTGGCGCAGTGCTGTTCCTCTTCTTCGACGCCTGGGGGACTCCCTTTACGAAGAAGATCGGCTGGAGCTTTTTCAACCTCTACCTCTTCATCAGCGGGTCCCTCGGCAACATGCTCTCGTACATGCGCCTCTTCGCTCTCGGCCTGTCCGGCGGAATGCTGGGGATGGTCTTCAACACCCTGGCCTTCGGTCTGATCACCAAGGACGGAGTCGTAAACCCATTCACACCCGCGATCATCGGAACAGTGCTCCTCCTCGTGATGGGCCATTCCCTCAATTTCGGGCTTTCGCTCCTCGGATCGTTCGTGCATCCGCTGCGTCTCACCTTCCTGGAATTCTTCTCGACTCTCGATTTCAAGGGCAACGGGAAACCATTCAAACCCCTCTCCCGCGCAGGAGAGGTTTAGAAACAACAAGGAGTTCCACGATGGATCCAGTTCAGATCGGTTACATCCTCGCGTTCGCAGGCTGCGGCCTGATGCTCGGACTTGCTGGTTCGGGGTCCGCGATGGGCACAGTCGAGGCAGGCAAGGCGACCCTCGGCCTCATCAAGAAAAATCCGCAGTCATTCGGAGTCGGCATACTCCTGACCGCAGTCCCGGGCACCCAGGGCATCTACGGCTTTGTCGGATTCTTCCTCAGCCTTGCGAGGATCCAGGCAGGAGACATGAGCGTCATGAAGGGCGCCATAATTTTCGGCTCCGGCCTGGGGCTGGGACTTGCCGGCTTCTTCTCAGGCTGGTACCAGGGCAAGGTCTGCGCTGATGGTCTCAACGCCATTGCGGCTGGTCGCACCTCAGCCTTCGGCAACACCATGGTCCTCGCTGCCTTCCCTGAATTCTATGCCATCCTTTCGCTGATCGGGCTCATCCTGATGCAGGGACTGATCAAGTAACTGACTGACTGGCAACTGACTGCCTGTCCGGGCGGATCGCGTTCGGACAGGCTTTGCTCTCCCTCAAAGCGCGGAAAAAGGCTTTGTGACAAAGCCGCTTTCGGAGGCCTGCTGGCGGGATTCCAGGCGCGTGCCTGGAGTGCTGGCTTCAGCCCCCCACCACCGTGACTGTCCTGCCTTCGCAGGCCACTGAATCCCAGCTCAGGCGCTCAGCCCAGGGCAGGGCCCGGCCGGCAGGGCTGCGGTCAAAGACTACAAGCCAGGCGTCCGCAGTTCGGTCGATGCTGTCACGATAGCGGATCACCTGCTTGAGGCCCTCCTCCACAGTGCGGCTGCGGCCCCGGCGGTTGACCAGCTTGACCTCGATGATGGACCAGTGGCCGCCGAACAGTACGGCCAGGTCCACCCGCCCGCGTCCGGCGGCGTATTCGCGGTCGATGCGGCCGCCACCGTTCACCACGCGCTGCAAAAAGGCCATCAAAAGAAGGTGGGGAAAAGCCTCCGCATAGTCCGACTTTTCCTCCCAGATGTCCGCGTGTTGGGCCCAGAAATCCTGGAACTCGCGAAGAAGGGTCTCCATGTCCAGACCACCGTCGGGCCGCTGCCAGCGGAACTCGGGTGCGGGGATGGCGTCTTGCATGCCCTGTGACAGCACGCGGGCGATCACTTCGCGGTAGATTGGATTGGAGATGACGGGGCTGCCGCCCTCCTTGGCCACAAGACCGAGGTCACAGGCCAGCACAAAGTCGTCGCCCTGGGTAAGGGTCGGGTCGCTCTCGCCCACCATGATGGTCTCGACTATGCGCTTTATGCGTGGATCGCGGAGACGCTCGGCCAGGCTGTCGAGGTGGACGGCCCGCGCCTGGATGAGGAGCTCTTTTGCCTCCTCGATATGGGCAATTGTGACGGTTTCGCCCTTGGAGCAGAGCTGCCAGACGCACTTCTGGAGCAGCGAGTTCGTAAGCCATGGCTGACCGCGGGTCAGCTCCCAGATCCTGTCCAGGGCGGAGTCCTCAAAGGCCTGACCTGTTTCCGTGCTGTGCTGGCTTGCCAGACTGGCGATATCTGCCTTGGAAAAGCTGCTCAGGCTGGCAGAGTCTTCCTTGATGTTGAAGGGGCTGCCAGGATTGACCGGCACCCCGTCCTTGCTGCTGACCAGATAATCGCGGGGGTCGCGCATGCCCACCAAGGCGACACTCACCGGGAACTTGCCAATGCCGCGTGTGGCGAAGCCACCCCGAAGCTGCCGGAGAAAGCTCACGAGGGCCTGGTCCTGGAGGATGTCCACCTCATCGAAGAGGACTACCAGGGGCTTGGGGGCGGCGAGGCGGGCCCAGTCCTTCATGATACGATCGAGCATCATGAGCGGCACAACCGCCGGGTCGGGCGAGGGCGGAACCAGGCTTGCATCAAGGAAGGCTTCCGCGTAGGAGCGGATTGCATCGCAGATGGCCGGTATCGCCCGCTCCGCCTCGGAAACTCCCTGGCAGCCTTCAAGGCTCACATAGCAGGCAATGGCCTCGTCTCCTGAGTTGATCCTGCGCATCCAGGATTGCAGGAAGGTGGTCTTGCCCGTCTGGCGGGGGGCGTGGAGCACCCAGTACAGGCGGGACTCGATGTAGCGCTCGAGCTGGGCTCCGACGAGCCGTTCCTCAGGCGGGAGCATGTAGTGAAGCTCCGGGTCGCAGGGGCCGGTGGTGTTGAAGTAGCGCGGCATAGGGAAAGTATAGCAGAAAAAGGAAGTGCGATTCAGTATCCCGGCTCCACGCCAGGAAGACTCATACCAATTGGGGATACTCATTGCCCAGGAGATAGAGTGGCTCGGCGTCCTCCACGATGTCGGGAAACCTTCCGACCTTTTCCCGGAAGCGGTTGTCGATTGTATCGTCGTTGACCTTCGAGACCTCGCCGAGGAGGATCATGCCCCCCCCCTTCTCGCCCCAGAATTTGTGATACTGACCCGAGGGCAGGGTTATGCTTTCTCCAGGTTCCACCCGGACGATGGCACCTGCCTCGACCTCGTAGTTCCTGCCGTCCTTCGAAACCCGGACCGGAGTGTTTGCAAACTCGCCGTCGGCGCCGGAATTGTAGACCTGGACGAGGAGATTGCCTCCACCTCGGTTGATGATGTCCTCCATCTTCTTCCAGTGGAAATGAAAGGGCGTAACCTGTTCCTCGCCGGTGATGAGAAGCTTTTCGGCGTAGGGCTTGATGTACTCGCTCTTTGAATAGTGCCCGTTGCGAAGGGTGAACATGAGGAGCCCTATCCTCGGGAAATCGCCCGACCCGAAATCGGTGATGTCCCAGCCGAGCATGCAGTCCACTATCTCGCGGTATTCGCTGCCCTTCGTCGCCCACTCCTTCCTGCCCCAGAAGGCGAAGGGTGGCAGGAGGAAGCGCTTCGAGTCCAGGAAGGCAATGGCATCCCGCATGATCGCGTTTATTTCAGATCTCTTCATGGTGATTTCCTTTCAGTTCCTGGTTCTCTTGGAGTTCCGGTCGAAGCCGACGGCGAGGGCGAGCACGAAGCCCCGGACGAGCCACTGGTAGTTCTCGTCAAGGCTCATGATGATCATGCCGTTGGACAGCACTCCCATTATGAGGACGCCGATGATCACACCGCGGAGTTTCCCCTCTCCTCCGGCTATGCTGACCCCTCCCAGAACCACCGCCGTGATGACATCCATCTCGAAGCCGGTGCCCAGGGTAGGCGCGCCTGTCATCAGGCGTGAAAGAAGGACGATGCCCGCGAAGCCCGCCAGGAGCCCGCTGATGGCGAAGACCATCAGCTTGATCTTCCCGATGTCGAGGCCGGCGAGCCGTGCCGCCTCCTCGTTGCCGCCGAGGCCATAGACATGGCGTCCGAAGCGTGTCCTGCCGAGCATCAGGGATCCGAACAGGAATACGGCAAGCATGATGATGACAGGAATGGGGATGGGGCCGACGTAGCCCTGGCCGAGGATGGCGAAGGAATCTTCGAAGCCGTAGATGGGAATGCCCTTCGTGATGATGTAGGAAACGCCACGGAAGGATGTCATGGTCGCCAGTGTCGTGATGAGCGGAGGGATGTTGAATTTGGCCACCATGATGCCGTTGAGAAGCCCGATGGCTCCGCCGAGGAGGATGCCGATGACCGCGGAAAGGGCGATCGGCAGCTTCAGGTTGATCATCAGGAAGGCCGCGCCCGTAGCTGCGACGCCGACGATCGCCCCGACGGAGAGGTCGATGCCCCCGGTCAGGATGACTATCGTCATGCCGACCGACACAATACCGATGATCGAGACCTGGCGCGCCACGTTCAGGAGATTGGTCGGCCGCAGGAACCCGCTGGCGAAAACGGAGAAGAAGACGCACAGGAGGAGGAAGAAGAAAAAGAGGGCGAATTCCTTCATGTCAATGCTGTTCTTTGTGTTCATCGCGCGGCTACCCCTTCCATCGAAGCGGACACTCCGGAGCCATCCGTCTCGCCTGAAAAATCAGCGGCGAGCCTCAGGATCTTTTCCTGCTCTATGTCTTCTCCCACGAGTTCTCCCTTCATCCTGCCGTTGCACATGACGTAGAGCCGGTCAGATATGCCGATGAGCTCCTGCATGTCCGAGCTGATCACGATGAGGGACTTGCCTTCGGACTTGAGCTTGTTCATCAGCGTGTAGATTTCGAACTTGGCGCCAACATCGATGCCCCGTGTCGGCTCGTCGAAAATGATGACGTCGGCCTCCATGAGGATCCACCGGGCTATGATGACCTTCTGCTGGTTGCCGCCGGAGAGGAAGAGTACCCTGTTGCGTTCCGATGAGGTCTTGATGCGGAGCGAGTCGATCATCCCCAGCACGTCCCGCCTGATGCCCTTCGCGTTGAGCATGGCCAGGCGCCTGTACTTCCCCAGGTTGGGAAACACCATGTTGTCGCTCACGGAAAGGTTGAGGAAGAGGCCCTGGCTCTTCCTTTCCTCGGGCAGGAGCACGATGCCCTGTCGGATGGCATCCAGGGGAGAGGTGATGGAGATTTCGACACCGTTTTTCCGTAGCCTTCCCCCGGTCCTCCGGTCCGCGCCATAGATCGCCCGGACAGTTTCGGTCCTTCCCGCCCCGACCAGGCCCGCAAGGCCGAGAATCTCGCCCTTCCTGAGCTTCAGCGATACATCTTTCAGCTTGCCGCTCCGCAGCCCCTCCGCCTCGAGTATCGTGGGCGAAGTGGAGGGTACCGGAATCCTGGGAGGGTATTGGTTGAGGAGGGGCCGACCGACCATGAGCGAAATGAGCCTGCCCTTGTCGGCTTCGCCGATGGGAAGGGTTTCGATCCTCGTGCCGTCGCGGAATATGGTAACCCGGTCACAGATCTCATAGAGTTCTTCGAGGCGATGCGAGATGTAGATTATGGAAACGCCCTCGGTCTTCAGCCGCCGGATGAGCCCGAAAAGCTTCGCAACCTCATCGGTGGAAAGTGGCGCCGTGGGCTCGTCCATGATGAGGATGCGGATGTTCTTGGAAACGGCCATGGCGATCTCGACAACCTGCTCCCAGGCAGTCCCGAGGCTTCCGACCCTCGCACGCGTATCCAGCTTGAAGCCCATGCGCTCGAGTATCGACCCTGCTTCGGCGTGCATGCGCGCGAAATCGACAAGGCCATGCTTCCTGAATTCCCTGCCAAAAAAGATGTTCTCCGCGATGCTGAGCTTGGGTATGAGGTTGAGTTCCTGGTAGATCGCTCCAATGCCGAGGTTCTGGGCCTGCTTGATCGAAAAGCCCGCATAACTCTGCCCATCCAGGATGATCTGGCCTTCGTCCGCGTGGATTGCGCCGGTCAGGATCTTGATCATCGTCGACTTGCCCGCGCCGTTTTCCCCCACCAGGGCGTGAACCTCACCGCGTTCGAGGGAAAAATCGATCTTGTCGAGGGCCCGGACGCCGGGCCAGGATTTTGACACGGACTTCAGTTCGAGCAGTGGGGCGGGCATCGGCTCTCCTTCCGGGATACGGACGGCCACGCGAGGATCCTCGCGAGCCGCCCGCATCAGGCGTGGCAATCGGGCAGTTATTTATATGAGTCGATGTTCGCCCAGGTAACGGCCTTGGCCGGTACGACAAGCAGTTTGTCGAAGGCCTGCTTCTTGAGGATCTTGGCGGCGAGGTCGACACACATCTTGCCCGTGTCGAAGGGGATGATGTCGACAGTCACGCGGTAGGCTCCCTTGCCGGAGGCCTTCTCTTTCTTCATGAGATCGAGGGCCTGGGGGATGGCATTCACGCCACCGAAGCCCATCTTGGCGAGATTGACGCCGGCGCTCTTCGCGGCCTGGTAGGAGGCCATGATGCTGTCATCGTTGCAGCCCATGACGATGTTGATGTTCGGGTGGGACTGGAGGATGCCTTCCATGTTCTTCATCCCGTCCTCCGGGGTGAGGCCGCCGAGGCTCGCGACATAGTCGATCTTGCCATTCTTGTAGAAGGTCTCGAGTCCCGAGCGCATGCCCTGCTCGCGGACGAGGGTGTGGGAATCCTGGGTCACATGATAGGTCGCCACCTCGATCGTGCCCTTCAGGTTGGCCTGCGCCCATTTGCCCATGGCCTCGCCGAGGGACCTGCCCATGTTGTCCTCGCCAGGACCGACGTGGGCGGAGGTGCCCTCGACTATCGTCGCTTCGGTGATGACGATGGCTCCCTGGTCGACGGCCTTCTTCACGATCGCCTTGACTGCCGTTGAGTCGAGGGCAGAAAGGAAGATGACGTCATACTTCTGCTCGACGGCGGTTTCGAGCTGGGCGAGCTGCGCGGCGATGTCTCCCTTGGGATCGACCACACTCACGTCCCAGCCGAGTTCCTTTCCCCTCGCCTTCATCCCGTCTCCCACCTGTACGAAGTAGGGAGCGCCAAAGGTCATCGGCGTGTAGAGGGCCTTGACCTTCTTCGCCTGGGCGGGAGCGTAGCTCAGCGCCAGGACGGCAACGAGGAGGATCCAGATCGCTTTCTTCATAGTCGTCTCCTTTTCGGCCTAGTGGCCGTATTTCTCAGCCGCAAAATGCAGCATGAGTGCGTTCTCAATTGGCTGGTCGCTGTTCAGCATGTTGCAGGTCGAAAGCACATAGCCAGTTCGCTTTTTGCTCCATAGGGCCTCCACCATCTTTCGGACCGCCTCGTCGATGTCCCTGGGCGAGCCCTTGGGCATGAGCTGGTCCATGTCGAAATTGCCGATGAAGCAAAGGTCCTTTCCGTACTCCCTGTGGTAGGCCTCGATATCGTTTCCCGCCGAAGGCTGGATGGCGTGGAGGGAATCGATGCCCGCCTTTACAAGGAGGGGCAGTGTCTGTGCGATGTTCCCGCAGGAGTGGTAGTTTGCAAGGAGGCCCTTCGCGTGGACATAGGCAACGAGTTCGCCCAGGTAGCGGAAGTCGAATTCCTTGAGCATGTCCGGCGACATGAAGGGTCCGGCGTTGAAGGCATGGTCGTCGGAAAACCAGATGGAATCCGCTCCGGCCTCGATGAGCCGGTCGACCAACTTCTTCTGGAAATCGGTAAAGCGCTCCATCAGGCTTGCAAGTTTTCCGGGCACATCGGCGAGGTACATCATGTAGTTCTCGAAGCCGACGAGTTGGGCGATCTTGAAGTAGCCCGTATCGATCTGGGTAGTGACCCAGAGATCCGACTCGGCCTGCCATCGCTTGATGTCGCTGTAGATGAAATCGTCAGGCGAGGGAAAGCGGTAGCTGTCCATCTCCTCGGCGCTGCCAATCGCCGGCTCGACGATTTCGAAGGATTCCCTGGTCACCTTGATGCGCTGACCCCAGATATCCCTGCGCAGACCCCTTTCGTCCGGTTCCTTTTCGACGAAGGGTTCGATGGGAAAGAGATGGACCCAGTCGAATCCAAGGACCTGCCGTGCACGGAGGTGGCGGGAGAAATTGGCATCGCTCAGCGTCTCCTTCATCCAGGCGCTGAGTGCGTTGTCACCATCTTCGGGGAGGCCTTCGTGAAGGATCTTGGCCACCAGAAGGTCATGGATCATCTGTTCGCCATGCGGAAGCCTGTCGACCTCTTCCAGCATGAAGGACTTCTTCATGCGCTCCCTGTGCGTCATTGCTCCTCCTTATTAAAGCGCTTTAGAAGATATAGGGTCCATTTCCATAAACTGTCAACGCTATTTTTTTATAAATCGTAAGTCTTTACCAATAAACAGATTGCACAATTGATATTGACAAGATGATTGGAGAGTGATATAAAACGGTTTAGAAAAGGCGGTTTAAATGACTGTCAAACTGTCCCATGTCGCGGAAAAGGCCGGGGTGTCGATTGCGACCGCCTCCCTAGTCTTCAACGACCGACCGGGGGTCAACAAGGATACGAGGGAGCGGGTACTCGGCGCTGCCGCGGAGCTCGGCTACCTGCCCAACAATGTCGCCCGCAGCCTCGCGCTGAAGAGTTCAAGCACGATCGGCCTGGTCATCACCGACATCGAGAACCCCTTCTTCGGCAGCCTTACCCGGTATATCGACGAGTACAGCCACCGGAAAGGCTACACCCTCATCATCTCGGTCTCGAACGACGAACCGGCGGAGGAAAACCGCATAATTGAAGGCTTTATCGGGGATCGCGTCGCTGGCGTCCTGGTCGTGCCCACCCAGGTAACGCGCAGCGAGTTCAAGATCTACGAGATCCTCCGGAAGCGGCGGATACCCTGCGTATTCTCGACAAGCTACTATCCGCGCGCCACGGGCGAATACGTGATGACCGACCTCGAGGCAGGGAGTTACCGCCTCACGAAATACCTTCTCGAACTTGGCCATCGGGATATCTCATACCTTGTCAGCCTGGACCCCGAGGCTCCGATCCGGGGTCTCCGACTCGCTGGATACCGGAAGGCCTTCGAGGAGAGGGGCCTCGAGCCGAATCCGGACTGGACCGTCCAATGCCACAAGCCCGATTTCCATTCGGGCTACAGCGAGGCAAAGGCCCTCCTGGCCACAACGAAACCCGATTCGATCATCGCCATCAACGACATCATGGCCTTGGGCGCACGAAAGGCGATCCGCGAAAGCGGCTTGGCGATACCGCGCGACATCTCCATCGCGGGCTATGACGATCTCATCTACTCATCCATCTCTGACATACCCCTGACGACCGTCCACCAGAATGTCGAGGAGATCGCACGTCTGTCTGTAGACATGCTGGTATCCCGGATCGAGGGGGCGGAACCCCGCGACGAGCATCGCCTGATCGGACCGGAGCTGATGGTCAGGGAATCGACTGGTCCTGTGCACTCAGGCGCTCTGCCCGCGACAGGTCCCTAAGGGTTGAACGAGGCGCGATCCACGGTCCCTGCTCCCTGGCCCGCCTCCCTGCTGCAGAAAAGCGAGACCCTCCTTCGACTACGCTGCACAGCATGGTAGTGTTGACGGAAGCATGACGGCAGAGGAGAAAATCGATGGCCACAACCAAGATCATGAGCGCCGAGGAAGCGGTCTCAGTCATACGCTCTGGTTCGGTCCTGGCCACCGGTGGCTTTATCGGCAGCGGCTTCGCGGAGGAGCTGGCGATCGCCCTCGAAAAGCGCTTTCTCGAAAGCGGTGAACCGCAGGACCTGACCCTCGTCTATGCAGCGGGACAGGGCGATGCCCACGACAAGGGCTTGAACCATTTTGCCCACGAGGGCCTCGTCCGCCGCGTGATCGGTGGCCATTGGGGACTGGCGCCAAAACTCGGGCGCCTTGCCCTTGAAAACAAGATTGAGGCCTACAACCTGCCCCAGGGCTGCATAGCGCATCTGTTCCGGGACATCGCGGGGGGTCGGCCCGGCCATTTCACGAGGGTCGGACTGAAGACCTTCGTCGATCCGCGGGAAGGCGGGGGCAAGATGAACAGCCGCACGGTCGAGGACCTGGTGGAACTTGTCTGCTTCGACGGGCGGGAATACCTGCGCTACAAGCCCTTCGCGATCGACGCGGCGATCATCCGCGCCACGAGCTCCGATGCCGCTGGAAACCTCAGCTACGAAAGGGAGGCCCTCATCCTCGAGAACCTGGCCATTGCCCAGGCTGTCCACAACTCAGGCGGCAAGGTCATCGCCCAGGTCGAGCGCATTGTCGAACGCGGTTCCATCCACCCGAGGGACGTGAAGGTGCCAGGCATCCTTGTGGATCGGATTGTCCTGTCCCGGCCTGAGCATCACCTGCAGACCTACTCGGAGGCCTACAATCCAGCCTACTCGTCGGAGATACGTATTCCGCAGGCGAGCTTGGCCGCCCTGCCCCTGGACGAGCGAAAGATCATTGCGCGGCGGGCTGCCCTCGAGCTCGGGAGGGGGACGATCGTGAACCTCGGCATCGGCATGCCCGAGGGTGTCAGCAGCGTCGCCTCCGAGGAGGGCATCCTCGACCGCTTTACCCTCACCGTCGAACCGGGACCAATTGGCGGCATTCCGGCCTCCGGGCTCTCCTTCGGAGCCTCGAGCAACATGGAATGCCTCCTCGACCAGCCCTCCCAGTTCGACTTCTATGACGGCGGCGGCCTCGATGTCGCCTTTCTCGGAATGGCCCAGGTCGACGGCGGCGGAAACCTGAACGTCAGCAAGTTCGGTACGAAATTCGCCGGAGCTGGCGGCTTTGTCAACATCTCGCAGAACGCCCGGAAGGTGGTCTTCCTCGGAACCTTCACCACAGGCGGGCTCGATGTCGCCGTCGAGGACGGCAGCCTCAGGATTGTGCGGGAGGGTTCCACCCCGAAATTCGTGAAGGCAATCGAACACCGAACTTTCTCGGGGGAGTATGCCGTCGAGTCTTGCCAATCCGTCATCTATGTCACCGAGCGGGCTGTCTTCGCGCTCTCGCCTGAGGGCCTCGAGCTCCTCGAGATTGCCCCGGGTATCGACCTCGAGCGCGACATCCTCGACCGGATGGAATTCCGGCCCCTCCTCCGTGGCGCGCCGAAGCTCATGGATAGGCGGATATTCCGGGCTGAAGGGATGGGGCTTGCGGCTGAGGCAGGCGGGGGGGCGTAGTGTTGGGGGGGCCGCCTGCAGCGGGCGTGGTCGCTGCCTTCGACCATGGCTTGAGCCACAAGCATCCTGTCGAAAGGATCTCCATGGATCAATGGAAGGGAATCGACTGCGACAGCATGGATGCCCTCGATCGGGAGTTCCACGTAGCCATTGTCGCAGAGCCCACGGCGGAACAGGTGGAGATCGACATGGAAATCCTGTCGCTCCAATCCCTTGTTGATCGCGATTTCCTACAGACTCGCGGGGCTGGAAAACAGCTCGTTTCCCTTGTCCACGATCAGTCTCTTCGCCTGCGTGGGCAATTTCGCAAGCTCATTCGCCAGCCACAGGAGAATATGGGTATCTATGAGGATTTTCCGGCACCACCGCCGAAAAGGGCCTCGATTTCCTTACGTCCGAGTTCATCGAAGTCATCCGGAACCTTGAAACAACCTTTGAGAAAACCCATCCGGCACTGCTGTCCGGCTGATAGCGCATCCTGGGGAGACACCCTGACAAGCGGCTTGCCTGCCTTGGCGATGATGAAGCTTTCCCCCCCTGCTCGCCGAATCTACCAGGCGGGACAGATGGGTCTTGGCCTCGTGGATATTGAATGACTGCATCACCTCTCCTGGAAGTAGTTTTGTGGATCTAGTTTAGCCAGATCAAGCAACCAGGATTGCGAGGGTGGCTCAATCCAGCCCTCGCCCAAGCCTTTGCCCCTGCGGCCGGTGGTGATAATGTCAGTATATGCGACCCTTGACCACCAGCGTGTATACCTTCAGCAATCTCGTCGAAGGCGTATTCGTCGTCATCCTGATCGACGAATACGACAAGCCCATCCTGGGACACCTGGGCACGTCCTCGGTGCTGGCCATCCAGGAAGAGCTGAAGAAGTTCTACTCAGTCGTCAAGAAGACCGAGGCCTTGCAGCGCTTCGCCCTGATCACCGGGGTCAGCACGTTCTCCAAGGTGTCCATCTTCTCGGATCTGAACAACCTGGCCGACCTGACCATGAACGCCCAGGCTGCCACGCTGCTGGGGTACACCCAGACCGAACTGGAGGCGAACTTCCCTGAGTACCTGGAAGCCCTGGCCACGGCCACTGGACGCACTCGCCCCCCAGACGCTGGAAGCGATGCGGACCTGGTACAAGGGCTACAAATTCCATCATAGCTCCCAGACCCTGTATAACCCGGTCTCGGTCATGAAGTGTTTCATGGAGCAGGAGTTCAAGAACTACTGGTTCGAGACCGGCACACCCGGCTTCCTGATCCAGCTTCTCAAGCGGCAGCCTATCAAGCTCGGGGACCTTAGCGCAGGGGAGGAGCTATTCTCCACCTATGATCCAACCAACCTGGAGCCTTTGGCACTGCTGATGCAGACCGGCTATCTGACCATCAAGTCTGCAGAAACCTTCGGCGATTTAGCAAGCTACCATCTGGGCTATCCCAACAAGGAAATCGAACACTCCTTCAGTCATTGGCTGGCCCAGGGCTTTTCGGAGCTTCCTTCTGCGGACATGACGCCGCTCCTGCATCGGCTTGTGGCAGCGCTGAGGGAGTCCCGCCTCGAAGACCTGCTCGAAACGTTCAGGCTCTTCTTCGCGAAAATACCCAACACAATTACCCTGGACCACGAGAAGTACTACCAGACCATCTTCTTTACGGTCTTCAAGCTGATCGGCGCGGTGGTCGAGGTCGAGGTGAGCACGAACATCGGCCGCATCGACGCAATTGTGAAGACCACCACCGACATCTTCGTCTTCGAGTTCAAGCTGGGCGGCGCGTCACGCTGGTGGGTGCGGCTTTTTCGAAAAAAACCCGGAACCTGGGGAAATTCCTGGTAGAGGCACCATGAGAGAGCCGGGGATCCGCCCGCATCCAGGCTCGCCTAAGCTAAAACCAAAAGCCTGCCCCAGGCGCTTTCGGCCTGCCGCTTTCAGCCAGCCGCTTACAGCCTCCCTGTGCGGCCGCCTTCGCTCTGGTAAAGGGCCGAAAGGGCCTCGCCTGCCCTGCGCCAGGCTTCGAATTTCCTGGTGGCTGCCTGCCGTTCCGACTCGTTCGCAGCCTCCATTGCCCGGGGCGCGTTCATGGCGAGGGCGGCGCTTCGCCAGTCTGAAAAAAATCCGGCGCCAACGGCAGCAAAGGTGGCCGCGCCCACGCAGGCGCTGTCTGTCTCCTCCATCACCTCAACCTGCCCCTCGACATTGTCGCGGATGAGTCCGGTCCAGTATCGGCTGTTGAGGGCTCCGCCCATGACCCGCAGGGTCTCGACGGCGCAACCCTGGGCCCGGTATTCCTCGAGGGCCAGCCTCATCTGGAAAACCACGCCCTCCATCACAGCCCTGGCTGCGTCGTAGCGGTCGTGCTCAAGCCCGAGTCCCAGGAAGGCGGCCCTGGCGGTTGGCAGACGCCGTGGGAAGCCTCCCCCGACGAGCCAGGGGAAGTAGAGGACGTCTCCAGAGCTGCCTCCGGCCCGATCGACATGGGAGGCGAGCTCTTCGTAGTCCTCGCCGAGGAACTTGCTCCGGAACCACTCGAGGGCAGCCCCCGAAGTCGGAAGGGCGGTTAGGGCGCCGAAGCGGCCCTTTATGACATGGGGGCCGGGATTGATCCACGATTCAGTGAAGAGTGGCCTGTCAGTGACCGCCAGCAGGACCCAGGCTGTTCCGGTCGAAAGCATGATCTCGCCAGGCGTGGTGATGCTGGAGCCAAGGCAGGAACAGTACTGATCGTGGGCCCCATTGTAGACCCTGACCTCCTCGCCGAGGCCGAGGGCAGTCGCGGCAGAAGGCAGGAGTGTCCCGATAAATTCGCCAGAAGGCACTATCTCGGGGAGGAGCCGCAGCTCGCAGCCTGAGGCTTCAAGGATGGCCGGGTCCCATCGGCCTGTCCCGATGTCCATGAGCTGGCGAATCGCAGCATTGGTTGGATCGATGCAGGGTTTCCCGACGAGGCGCTGGTTGATGAACTCGAGGGTTGACAGGAACTTCGCCGCCCGCGCGACTGTGGACGGCTCGTGCTTCCGGAGCCACATGACCTTGGCAGCGTCCAGGGAGGGGCCGACGCGCCAGCCCGATTTTCGATAGATGCACCCGGCGCCGAGCGTCGATGCCAGTTCCTCAGCCTCGACGCTGGCGCGGCCGTCCATCCAGGTGAGGGCCGGCCCGAGGGGTTGCCCCCGGCCATCCACGAGGAGGGAGCTCGCACCCTGGGTGGACAGCGAAAGGGCGACGACTTTCCGCGCGGCGTTTTCGCCCAGTCCTGCGCAGGCTTGCCTGACCGCAGCGATGGTCGCAGTCCACCATAGGGTGGCATCCTGCTCGACACGGCCCTCGCCCGGGGTCACGAGCCCGTAGCCCGAATAGCCCCTGGCTACCACAAGGCCCGAAGAGTCGACGAGGAGCGCCTTGGTTCCTGTGGTTCCTACATCTATTCCTAGTACGTACATGTCGCACTCCCTGATCCGGGCTTGTTCACGGGCCAGCCCCGAGGGCCTGTGAGATGCGCCTCGACAGCCCTTCCATCTGGGACTTCGTGACGAGGAATTCCGCGTCGCCGTCGTAGGCGAGGGCATAGAAATCATCGCTGACCGGGACAAAGCCGAAGCTCCGCGGAGAAAGCCCGGCGTTCAGGTGAAAGACCACAGTCGCCTCTTTCGGAAGCCTGGGCGCATCGATGGCCTTGGGGTTCGCGCCTTCGATGGCGATGCCGACAATCCACTGGTAGATGTTCCTGAAGGTAGCTTCCGCGATCGTCCTGTCGCCAAGCCGGTAGGATGTCGCATAGTTCTTGCTGCTGCCGGACTTCGCGTCCTTCGCAGGCGGCAGCTCCCTGCGATCCAGCTTGAAGTCGAGGCCCAGATCCTTGTAGCGGAATTCGAGGGCAGAAACCTTTTCAATTGGTATGAGGAGTGGGAGGTGGTTGATCAGCTGGAAGGCGTCGGCCTTGTAGACAAAGGCCAGGTCCGTCTTGAGGAGGGTGAAGATCCCAGGCTTGTCGAAGAGCCTGGCATAGAGCGTCGTCGGGCTTGCATCCTTGCCAATCAGCAGCCTGAGGCGGGCATTCCCGTCGCCGAGTTCCAGGTCAACCAGAGGTGGATCGAGTCCCAGGCTCGCGAGGGACCCTGGCTCATCGACAAAGTCCTGGATGGTGAAGGCGGGCGGCAGGGACTTCAGGAATACTTTGAGCGAGTCGGGACCCGCAGGGTAGGCATGGCGGAAAGGTTTCAGCACCAGTATCGAAGTCTGGTAGAGTGGGTCGTAGCGATCGGGCAGATCGGCAATCTCCAGACGGAGGTCGGCCCGCAGGATCCGGAGGAGGGCGAGCTTCTGGAGGTCCACGACCGGCAGCTTCCTCTCCCTGAAATCGTCGGGACGGCCATAGAAGTTCTCGACGGCCAGTCCTGGGGCCAAGTAGACGACAGTGGATCCTGGAAGGCGGACATAGTAGTCGCCTCCGGGTCCTTTCGACCCGATTTCGAGGGCCTGGCTCGAAGCGTCCTCAAGGCTGATCGTGACGAGTCCGGGCTTGTCGAGCCCGAAGTCAGCCGGCCTCTGTGGATCGGCATCGACGGTGTCGGTCGCTTCGAGGGAAGTTAGCGCATACAAGGCAGCCAGGATACGGTTGGCGGAAAGCCCGATGCCGGGCCTTTTTTCGAAGGCAAAGCCGTCAGCGCCTTTGGCGAGGGCGAAGGCTGAACCATCAGGAAGGAGCTCCGCTATCCGCGCCACCTTGGCGGGATCCACCGAAATGAGGACCTTCGATGCGGCTCTGACGCGCGGCTCTGTCGCCGCGTCGAAGGGCTTCGCGATCGAAAGCCATCCGTAGCCGACGGCCAGGACA